>JAYSKW010000468.1:0-10317 GCA_043726085.1 Limnoglobus sp. | reverse complement strand
TCCGAAGCGAGTTTTACGATGGCGTCATGTACGAAATGCACCGTGTGGGCATCGATCATAATTGCATCAAGCAAAATCTCGTCGGCGAATTAGGGAGTCATCTCAAAGGCGGGCCGTGTCGATCACTCTCTAGCACCCAGCGCATATACGTCGAACGAACGGGAATGTTTGCATACCCCGACATACTCATTTTTTGCAATCCCATCGAACTGGCTGACTGTGACGCGAACACAATCGTCAATCCGCGTATCCTCTTTGAGGTGTTGTCGCCTTCGACGGAGCGATACGATCGCACCATCAAAATACGGCACTACGGTCAAATCGAGTCGTTGCAGGAGTACATTCTCGTCTCGCAGGACGTACCGCAGATTCACCGGCTCGTCCGCCAAACTGACGGGACGTGGTTGCTAAAAGTGTTCCACGGCATCGAGGAGACATTTTCGCTCACTTCGCTTCCGATCGAAATTCCACTCGCAGATGTGTATCGCAACGTCGCGTTTCCCGAAGGCTAATCGTCCACCGAGAAAAACACCGGCGGGCTGACGACACCCGTCAATTTTCCGACGGCGGCGGCGGCGGTGCGGAACTGGCCTGTTTCCGAGTAGTGCGTCATAATGACGAGCGGGACGGTCTTCTCCGGGTGCCCGTCCTGGGCTTCGTGCTGAATGACCGATGAGATGCTGATCTCCTGATCCGCCAGGCAACGGCAGACATCGGCGAGTGTGCCGGGTTCGTCTTTGACGATCAAACGCAGGTAGAATCGGCTACGCACTTTCTCCGATGGCGCAATCTGGAACGCGGGTCGTTCGCCGGGTGCGGACCAGAGTTTCGCCGCCGCAAACGTGTGTTGTGCGCGGCCCACTGCGAGGTCCACGAGGTCGCCGACGACCGAACTCGCCGTCGGCATCATCCCCGCGCCTGGCCCTTGGTACAGCGTTTCGCCGACGATATCGCCGACCACGAGGATCGCGTTGTACGCCCCGCGCACCTGTGCCAGCATGTCGGTGTGTCGCAATAACACCGGTGCCACGTGTAGCGCCACCGTCGAGGGTCCGGGGCCGCTTTCGGATGCCCACGCTTCCGCCAACAGCTTGATCGTGTAGCCGAGTTCGTCCGCGAATCGGATGTCCATCGCCTGAATTCCAGCGATGCCCTGGCGTTCGATATCGGTCGCTTTCGGCGTCACTCCAAAGGCGATTTGTGCCAACACCGCCAGCTTGTGTGCGGCATCCGAACCATCGACGTCGAGCGTCGGGTCGGCTTCGGCGTACCCGAGCCGTTGAGCTTCCTTCAGTGCGTCGTCGTAGCTGGTTCCGCCTTCGGCCATACTCGTGAGAATGAAGTTCGACGTGCCGTTAAGAATGCCTTGAATGGCAGTGATTTGGTTCGCCGAAAGGCTCTCGGCGAGCGTGCGGATGATCGGCACGCCACCCGCCACGGCAGCCTCGAAACAGACCGCCACGCCGTGCTTGCGCGCCGCCGTGAAGATCTCCGTGCCGTGCGCCGCGAGTAGCGCTTTGTTCGCCGTCACCACGTGTTTGCCAGCCGCAATCGCATCGAGAACCACCCGCTTCGCGTGAGTCGTTCCGCCGATCAACTCGACGACGACATGCACAGCCGGGTCCGAAGTCGCTACGGTGTGATCGGTGGCAATCAACCCCGCAAGCACTTCGCATTCGCGCGGTTTGTCGGCATCGCGGACAATCACGTGCCGCAGCACGATCGGCCGCCCACCCGTTCGGCCCGTGAGCCGATCCGCATGGCGCGAAAGGATCTTCGCGACCCCGGTGCCGACGGTTCCACAGCCAACGAGCGCCACTCCGAGCGGTTCGGACATATTCTTCCCCTGCGATTCGTGCGATAATCCTCTGTCTTATCGGCATCCGTATCGGAGGAAAGGCACAGTGACAGTACCGCGCTCTGGAAGTGAAGTAATCCATCGGCGCGATATTGCGTTGCAATTCGCAACTTCATCGAGTATTTTTCATGTATCGACCCGAGCGAGAAGGAAGACAAATGCAACGCTGGTTAAAATGCAACTTGGAACGCGGTATGTTCAGTGATGAGATGGTTGTGACCTATCCGGCCACGGGTACGGAAATCACAACCGTCTTCGTCCCATCGTCCGACGTTCGAGGACGAGCGGGTGAGACTGGCAAAGTTCGCGTGATGGTCGCGAAGCGCGGCGCGGAAACTCTCGCCATCCTTCCAACATCGTACCGTGACAGTGTGGCGGTGTCCGAACACGATCTATCGGATTCGCCATGATTCTCTCGAACGTCGAAATCCATCGAGCACTCGACGAAAAACGGCTAATTATTGACCCAGAGCCACTGCCGCGCGAATCGGGGACCACGGCGAAATCTCCCTATCAGACGACCGCAGTCGATTTGAGGCTGGGAGACGAGATATCGTTTTTCAAAGACGGACTCGCGTTGGACATAAACCTGAATCGAGGTTCGTTCATCAAACTCTTCAACTTGAACTCGGAAGCGCGTAAAATTTCCGTCGATAGCCCTTACACTTTACGCCCCAACAAATTTGTACTCGGGCGCACCCTCGAATGCGTCACACTACCGCTGATGCCAACCGGTCAAATTTCGCTCGCAGCACGAGTCGAAGGCAAAAGCTCCTACGCTCGATGCGGTTTACTCGTTCACTTTACTGCACCAACAATTCACGCTGGCTTCTCCGGCACGATCACTCTCGAACTGATAAACCTCGGCCCGTATAACATCACACTTCATTCTGGCGCACCGATTTGTCAGTTAATATTGGAAGAGATCGTGGGCGTCCCGCTTCGGAACGACAGTCAATTCCAAGGCCAGACGGCCCCCGGTGGCCGAGCGTAATCTGACGCCATGCTGAGTATGGAACCGTACTGAAAACGGATATTGAATACCTTCAAATGATGTCAGCGAGTGTCTGCGATGGACGTAGGATCTCGGCCGAGTGTGGGTGGGCAGTTCCGTCGCCGAAAGCGTCGGCAGGTCGTGCTACTCCTCATTGGCCTTCCATTCATCGCCGTCCTCATGTGGTTCAAGCAGTTTCCGGATCGATTCGATAATCACGTTGCGGGAGGGTGTGCAATTCTCGCGTTGGTGTACGTGGCAGTTGCGGTCGTATTCTCGCTACGGAACTGGCGGTGTCCGAGTTGTGAGCGGTGGCTGGGGAATGAACTCTCGCCGTCATCGTGTGGGAAATGCGGTGTCAGATTCACGGGTTAAGAACGCCCGCCCATTGACCCGGCCCTCGGTCCGGACGACAATTCCACAATGCCAACGAATACGAATGACTACCCGCGACTGCGCGAGGGGATGGGCGCGTCGCCGGATGGCGATGCGTTCGTGCTCTACGACCGCAACCGCATTGCCGGGGTTCCGATTGCCATTTCGCGCGCCGAAGTCGAGGCGGTGCAACTCTTCAACGGGCAACGAAAGATACGCGACGTGCCGTTGGCGATGCGGCAACAAACCGGGCTGACGATCGCGATCGATGAGCTCGTGTCGCTCGTTGACCGCTTGGATGCGGGGTTGTTTCTCGATAACGACACTTTTCAGAATTATCTGAATGGACCCGTGCGGCAGCCGTCGTGCATCGGTTGTTACCCGCCGGAACCGGCTGAGATTCATGCACAAATGCGATCGCTGTTCACCGCAGACGGCGGCCCCGGTTTGCCCGTGACAATCGCTTTGAAAGGGCGGTTGCGGGCGGTATTGGTGCCGCACATGGACTACGCCCGCGGGAACGTTACCTACGGGTACGGGTTCAAGGAACTCGCCGAGCGGACCGATGCGAAACTGTTTTTCGTAATCGCGACATCGCACTATTCGTCGGAGCGATTCACGCTGACGCGGATGAATTTCCAGACGCCGCTCGGCATCGTGGAAACCGATCAAACGTCGATCGATCGCATCGTGGCGAACTACGGCGAAGGTCTATTTGCAGACCCCTACGCGCATCTGCCGGAGCATTCGATCGAGTTGGAAGTGCTCGTGTTGCAACACATTTTCCCGGATCGCAAAGTACGAATCGTGCCGTTGCTCGTCGGTTCGTTTCAAGATTGCATCGACGGGCAAACGTCACCGAGCGAAGCGGCAGACATCGTGCGAATGATCGCGGCACTCCGAGTCGCCGAGGCCGAAGCGGGCGAGCCGGTCTGTTACATCATCAGCGGCGATCTCGCGCATATCGGACCGAAGTTTCGCGACCCGTCGCCCGTGAGCGGACCGCAACTGTCGCAGAGCCACTTGCAGGATATGGCCATTTTGAAGCACCTCAAAACCGCGGATACCGAAGGATATTTCGAGGAAATCGCAGTGGAAGGCGACGCACGCCGAATCTGCGGGCTGCCACCCACGTACCTCGCGCTTGCAGCCGCACAACCGAAACGCGGCCGCGTGTTGCACTACCAACAGTACGTCGAAGCCAAAGGCTACGAGAGTGTCAGCTTCGCCGCCGTCGCCTTCGAGGATTGAGCGGGAATCGTGTAGAATGCCTATTCCACCGGAGTGCCATCATGCCGATCCACGACTGGACCCGCGTTCCTGCTGGGATTTTTCACGCTTTCCATCTTAGCTGGATCGGCGTGATACAGGACTATCTCAACCAGGGCGTTCTACCGGATGATTATTAT
This sequence comes from Limnoglobus sp., assembly GCA_043726085.1. GTDB lineage: Bacteria > Planctomycetota > Planctomycetia > Gemmatales > Gemmataceae > Limnoglobus. The sequence goes on along the minus strand of JAYSKW010000468.1, from coordinate 5,681 downwards.
GCTGTCGCCGAACAAATTATCGGGCCGTTGGGGCCGGACGTACTGATGCTGCATTCCACGCCAGCGAACGATTCGTTTGAAACGGATTCTAACGGTGGCGTCGCGGTCATGACGAAGAAGCCGCAGTCGCGATTCACCGCCGAGACGGAGTTGAGCCAATACGCGCAGAAGCGACGCACCGTCGTCATTCGGCACAGCAGCGACGACCGTATCATCGCGCTCATCGAGATCGTTTCGCCGGGAAATAAAGCCGGTCGGCAAGCGTTTTCCGCGTTCATCGACAAGGCCGTCGAGTGCCTGCATCGCGGGTATCACTTGCTGATCGTCGATCTGTTTCCGCCTGGCCCGCGCGACCCGCAAGGCATTCACGGCGCGATATGGGGCGAGATCTGCGACGAGGTATTTACGCTACCCGACGATGCGAACCTCACCGCAGTGGCGTATTCCTCGGGTCCGGTGAAACGTGCTTACATCGAACCCGTTCGGGTCGATGGCGTGTTGCCGGAGATGCCGTTGTTTCTCGAACCGGAAGTGTACGTGCATTTGCCGCTGGAAACGACCTACCAAAATGCCTATCGCGGCATGGCCAACCGCTGGAAGCGCGTACTCGAATCGACCGAACCGCAACCGCCAACTTAATTACCTGCGACTCGCAATTCTTTCGGCATTCGTGTCTAATGGATGTGTCAGACAATTGGCTCTCGGCAGGAGACCGCGACATGGCCGTTCGTTGGATCGTTGTCATGCTCGCTATCGTGGCCGGGTTCGTCGATTCCGCGTTCGCCGATCCGGGCATCACACTCGGTTCGCGGCAGATGCGGACGACGACGACCATTCACAAAATGTTATTTTCCGACACGGGCGACGCTCTCATTGCGAGCGATGCCGAGGAAGCGTGGGCCTGGAATCCGAAGACGGGCGAGGTGCTGTTTCGCTTTGTGTATCCGCCAAAAAAATCGCTGTCACTCGGTCGGCTGATCTCGCCGACGCAACTCGCACTCGTCGTGACGGACGATGCAGACAATGGCGCGACACCGCCCGCGCAAGTCGCGATGTACGATGCGATGACCAAGAAACTCACGATCGTCGGCAAACTCGCCCACCCGGTTCAACGGTTCGATTCTGCCGCCATCGCACCCGATGGCGTGACGGTTGCGTACTCGGTTGCCCGAGGCGAAGCGACGAATTCGCTCGTGATCCAGAACGGCAAAACCGGCAACATTCTCGCGGAACTGCCGATGTCGCTGACGCCGACGGATAAACCGATATTCAGTAATGACGGCGAGAAAATCCTCGTCGCGACCGAAAAGAACGCGAGCGTTTACCGCAGCAAAGGCGGCGAACGGTTACAGACGCTCGATCTCTCGAAGGGGCCATTCGCGCAGAGCGGCAACCCGCATTTCACGAACCTATTGCTCTCGTCGGATTCCAAATGGGTGGCGGCGAGTATCGGCAAAAGCGCGGAGAAAGTCGTCGTGTGGGAACTCGCCACGGGCCGCGTTCTCCACAAATGGAAGGCGAGTAAAGCGCTCGGCTTCACACCCGACGGCACTGCGTTGGCCGCGACCACGACCGATGCCGTCGTTTTCTGGAACATCGTCAGCGGCGAGAAATCGCGAGAGATCGAGGTCGCGCCGATCGAAGATGTCACGCTGTCCCCCGATGGCAGCATCCTCGCCGCGTACGCCAATAATGCTGCGATTCTTTACGATGCGAAAACGGGCGCACTGTTACCGCATTCGTCGGACCCGCCCGGCATCCCCACACAACTTTCGTTCGCACCTGACGGCGCGCTCGTCGGGAAGCTGACGAAGTGGGGCGGTTGGGTTCGCTGGGACACGGCCACGAAGCAGGGACGCAAATTGCGACCGGCAAAGATCGGCGCATCGGTACCGCTATCGCTCTCGGCCGATGGTCGCTCGGCGTTGTATCACCTACGCGAAAAGCTATTCGTTCGCGATCTGGAAACCGGGCGAACGATGTGGACGTTTCCGAATCCATCGGAGCGCGACGTCGCTGCGATGTCACTCGACGGTAAGGTCGTCGTGGCCGCCGAGGATGCGGGTGTCGCGGTTTTTGAAACGATGATGGGTACGCGCTTCCAGATCCGCAGCAAAAGTGCAGATCGTGCGATTGGCAGTACGATGGCCATCACGCCCGACGGGCAGTTGGCCGCCGTCGCAGTGTTCGATTCCATTTCCGATCGCCAAAAAATCGAAATCTACGATACCAAAGCGAAGCAGTTCCTGCGTGGTATCCCCCTCGACGATCCGGTTCTGTTCCTAGCGTTTTCCCCCGATGGTCGAAGGTTGGTTGCATGTTGCAAGGTAAAGAGCAATGGAGGGGAAGTCCAATATGTGGCCGTGGTTTACGACGCATCGAACGGTCGAGAAACGCTGCGAATTAAGCCCGGTGCGAATAACACGACCGACAAACACGTCCTCGCGTTTTCCGCAGACAGTCGCATTTTGGCCCGCGTGGACGACGATGTCGGCGTCGTAATTTGGGAACTCGCGTCGGGCAAGCCGCGAGCGACCATTCCCATAAAAGCGGCGATTCACGCAGTCGCCATACACGGCGATGGTCGCACCGTTGCCATCAGCAGCGCTGCTGGCCCCGTCGCGATTTTAGATGCCACCGCAGGCATGTCGTTAGCGAAAACCCCAACGGATCGCGACCGCCTGTGGGACGAATTGGCGGGCGAATCCGCCGTCGCCTATCGTGCGGCCATTCGCATGCAAACGGAACCCGCGGAAGCGGTGGAGTTTTTGAAACGGAAACTGCCCCCCGCCGCGCCACCGGACTTGACCTCGCTCACGCGCTGGATCGACGACCTCGACGCCCCGGCATTCGCCGTCCGCGACCGTGCGATGCGCGAGTTAAAGTTACTCGGCGAACTCGCAGAACCCACGTTGACGCGAGTGCTGCAAGAAACCGATTCGGTGGAAGTGAAAGAACGGATCGAAATTCTACTTGCCGACTGTCCGAAGCTCACGCCGGACGCGATCCGGGTTCTGCGTGCCATCGAGCTACTCGAATGGATCGGTTCACCCGCAGCAAAAGCGGTGCTGAGGAAGATCGCAACCGGAGCCGAAGGAGCGAAACAAACCCGCGAAGCCGTCGCAACACTGTCTCGGATGGGCAAGTGACCGGGAATTGCTGGTATCAGACTATCTCGTCCGTGCGGTTCGGAAAACCGGGCTTTGGGAAACGTGAAAATCCTTCACGGCGTTGCGGGAAAGGGGGGTGCGAATCTTCGATCCAAAACACGCCCCGCTTTCGCTTCGTAGAGGGCTTCCGACGCAGTTTCATTGCGGCATTCCCACTACCAGACTTGCATTATCGAACCGCACTCCGAACAATGATTGTAACGCGAACCCGAAAGACGGGACATTGTCTACTTTGATGACTGACGAAAGGAACCGTCGATGAGCAACTCGTACAGCACCCTCTGCGATGATTTCGGCACCTCGACGTACCTAATGTCGAAGATCGAAATGCCGACGAGTCGCGAGACGGTCTTGCACTTCTTCGAGGCGATTCAGAAGACGTATCCGTCGATGACCGACTTCGAGAAGCGCGACAACGGCGAGTTTGCACTCGAGGAAGATCGCGAAACCGGCGCGTATCGCTGGTCGTCGCTCGATACCCGTCGGTTGTGCGCCGGTTACGTGAACCCGCCCGCGATGGACGATGCCGACGAACACAACGAAAAAATCCTCGAGATGGCCGCGTACCACCTCGACCTCGGGAACTTGCAAACCGAAGCGATGGACGTGCTGTATTACTTCGATTTTCTGTACCAAGGCAACCACGATGAAGTCGTTGCGGAGGCACTCGCGGCGAATACGCCGTTCGAGAGCCTGACGCAGATCCCCGGCGGCCGCGTGCTCTCGTTCCAGCCGACGATGCTGATGGCACTCGACGAAGCGTGCCAGTTGCAAGGCCGCCTCAGCATCGAAACCCGCACGAGTGCGTATCAGGTTCGCACGGGTAACTATCCCGAAACGCCGATCTCGGTGTACTTCACGGTGCGGCAGTTCTGGGGCAAACAGCCGTTCAAGTCGTTCGTCGATTCGTATCGCAATCAGCGCCGCGTCCTCGACGAAATCGTCGGCCAGTACGTCGTGCCGAACGTGATTCAACCGCTGCAAAAGGTCATCGGCGCGAAGCAGTGATTACTTGGTATCGCACCCGCACATCATTCCGGACTGCTCACTCGACATTCGCGGTCCGAAGGTGCTCGACCCGTTGAAAAGTGAACGACACGACCAACAGTCGCGCGGCCTTGACTGCGTGGGTTGATTTCGTTTACACGCAGGGCGATGAATGCCAATCGGTTGAAGCTGAATGCGAATGGGCGTCCGAAATTGTTTCGGCGCGTCGATCTCCTGCGCACGGCCGTATCAGCCCCGTTGCGGACGTTCCCGATTGCGCTGGCAATCATCGCCGCAAGCGTCTTGCTGAACGTCATTTACCTCGTTTGGTTCTGCCCGCTCGATCTTTCCCCCGATGAAGCCCATTACTGGGATTGGTCGCGTCGCCTCGACTGGAGCTATTACAGCAAAGGCCCGCTGATCGCGTGGATCATCCGTGCCAGTTGCGAATTGTGTGGCGGGTACGATCCCACAATCGCGGTGCGACTGCCCGCGATCGGCTTTCACGGCCTGCTACTGTTGGCACTTTACCGCCTCGCCCAACGCACGCTGCAATCGGAACGTCTCGCGCTCCGCGTGTTGTTACTGTCACTTTCGCTACCGCCGCTGTCGATCGGCGCGGTGCTGATGACTATCGATTCGCCGTACCTGTGCGCGTGGGCGTGGGCGTCGGTGTGCGTGCATCGTGCCATCTTCGATGGCAGCCGTGCGGCCTGGCGTTGGGCGGGTGTCATCCTCGCGGTCGGAATCCTCGCGAAGTACACGATGGTGATCTTCCCCGTCTGCGTGGGGTTGTATTTGATCGCGGATCGGCGCAAACGGCGGTTCGCCGCAGGCTTCGCTTCGATGTGCGGCATCGGCTTGCTCGGTTTCGTGCCGATCGTCATCTGGAACCTGCTCAACGATGGCATCGGCGTACGACACGTGTTTACACAAGCGGGGCTGGCGACGGGGCCGAAGATCGGCTTCAAGCCGTTCGGGCCGCTCGATTACCTTGCCGGGCAGTTCGGCTTCCTCATCGGCTATTGGTTCTGCGCCACGGCTGCGGCAGCGTGGGCGTTTCGCCCGTGGCGTTCGCGGAACCCGCAGTTCGCGTACCTCTGGTGGCTCTCGGTTCCGGTCGTGCTGGTGCTGATTCCCGTCAGTTTCCGCGTGACGGTGCAACCGAACTGGCCGGCATCCGCACACCTCAGCGGGTTCCTGTTCGCGGTGGCGTGGGTTTCGCAACAACTGGAATCGGGCAGTTTGCGCTATCGTCGATTCGTGCAGGTTTGTCTCGCGTTTGCGGTGCTGCTCGGCATCGCGATCTCGCTGTTCGTGCATTTTCCAAAGATGGCTGTCACAGTTTTCGCCAGAATTGCAGGTGAACCGAGCGAATTTCGAGCGGCCCCCGTGCGGAACCTCGACCCGACGGCGCGATTGCGTGGCTGGCGGTATCTCGCATCGCAAGTCGACATCATCCGCGAACGGGTGACGGCGGAAGATGGGGGAAGTCCGCAAATTGCGGCGATGATCTGGACCGTT
>JAYSKW010000467.1:0-1463 GCA_043726085.1 Limnoglobus sp. | reverse complement strand
CTCGCCAACGGCGGGAACATCCCGACGGTCGATGCCGGACTGTACGTGCCGGTGAGTATCGGTAACCGCGTGTTCTTCGATTTTAACGGCGATGGTGTGCAGAACGTCGGCGAACCGGGCATCTCGGGTGTACCGATTTCCGTCACGTGGCACGGCCCCGATGGCGTACTTGGCGGTGCGGACGACAAGGTCTTCAACACCACGACGGCTGCGGATGGCATTTGGAACGTGACGAATCTGCCGCCGGGTAGCTACACGGTGCAGGCCACACCCGCAGGTGCCACGGGCTTCACAACGCTGACCGATAGCATCGACAACGCGGCGTTATCCGCAACGAATCCGGTCGTCGTCAGCACGACCTCCGGCGTGGACCGGGTCGATGTCGACTTCGGCTATCGCGGGATGGCGAAACTCGGCGACTTCGTCTATCTCGACGCGGATGGCGACGGTGTCCAGGACACCAACGGCCTCGAACCGGGTCTGCCCGGCATGACGGTGACGCTGCGATTCGATGCGAATAACAACGGCTCGTTCACCGATGCCACCGATGGCGTGTTCACGACAATCACCGGCTCAAACGGCAAGTACAGCTTCCCGAACCTGCCGGTCGGTGACTACCAGGTGTCAGTCAGTACGACGGGTGGCACAGGCGGAGTATCGGCCAACGCGACGCTGACCGATTCGCTCGATAACGGAGTGTTGAACGCAGCGGGTACGGTGACGACGAACCTCACTTTGGGTGAAAACGAAACGACGATCGACTTCGGCTACAAAGGCACCGCGAGCATTGGCGATACGGTGTGGTACGACGCCGACGGCGATGGCGTTCAAGGCGCAGGCGAACCCGGTATCGCTGGCCAGACCGTCACGCTGCTTTGGAGCGGCGAGGATACGGTCTTCGGCAACGGCGACGATGTCACGTTCACAACGACGACCGATGCGGATGGCAAATACCTGTTCCCGGGCTTGCCCGTCAGCGGCGAGTTTGCACCATACCGCGTCACGGTGGCGGACCCGACCGGTTACCCGGTGCAGACGTTCGATGCCGACGGAACCGGCACGGCAAACAATTCGACGCTCAACCTCACGCAGAACGAGAACAACGTCGCGCAGGACTTTGGCTTCCGCGGCACGGCGAGCCTCGGGGACTTCGTGTGGTTGGACCAGAACGGCAACGGCAAGCAGGACGCCGCCGATACGGGGATCGACGGCGTCACGGTGCAACTGTTCTTCGACCGCAACAACGACGGCGACTTCGCCGACGCAGGCGAGAACGTGCCACTATTGACTACGACCACGGCGGGTGGCGGGGCGTACGCGTTCCCGAACCTTGCGGCTGGAAATTACCAAGTCGGCTTCGGTAACAGCGATGGCACGACGACCTACACGCGGACTGTGCAAGACGTGCTGGCGGCCACGGATACACTCGACAGCGATGCCGACGTCGCGACGGGTCGTACGGG
>JAYSKW010000466.1:0-4348 GCA_043726085.1 Limnoglobus sp. | reverse complement strand
CGAACGAGGCATCGCCGCCCATCAGCAGCAGCCCCGCGCCCTTGTTCACGACCTGATCGCGAATCCGCTTCGCCAGTTTCGGGTCGATTGCCTGCAACTGCTTCGCGGAGATGTTCCCAAGAATAATCACGTCGTAGCTTCGCGTATCGAAGTCGAAGAACTCGCGTTCTTCGGCTGTTCCCGGATCGTCGCCCTGCCGCAAAACCTCGGCGACATCGAAGCGTTTCTCCGACCGCAATACGTCCCGCAACAGCGTGTTTTCGATCCGCAGCCGATCGACGAGCAACACGCGCAGGCCTTCTTTCGTCACGGTCATGTACGTCTCGACGACGTTGTTTGCGGGTGCGACATCGCCGGGAACTTTGTCGATGGGAATCTCGACGCGGACCTTCACTTCGCCGGGCTTCTCGGGTGCTTTGACCGTAATCGAGACTTCGTTCCCGACGACTTTCGTCAACGTAAATTCTTCGAGTGCCACTTGCTTGTCGTCGAACAACACGCGCACCGGTACGCGGGCATTTTGGAAACCGAAGGCGTTCACCAACACTTTGATCGTCACATCGTTTTTGACGGGAACGGGCGTTGGGTCGGCGGCCACGGCGGTGATGGCGATGTCGCGGGCGTTCGGCGGGGTCGTCGTCGAACCGACGCTGAAAGTGTGAATCGGGCAGATCGCACGCCAGCGTGCGGCCTCCGCAATCGCTGCGTACGTCGTGCCATTATCCGCGCCGTCGCCGATTAGCAAGTGCCCGCGTACGAACCGTTCGGCCTGCCATTTGTCGAACATGCGGTTGAAGTAACTGCCGTAATCCGAGCGTTTGATGTCCGGCGTGGCCGCCGTTTCGTATTTGTGAATCGCTTCGTTGAAGTCCGGGCGGCCGACGGCGTACATCGACAGGTTCACGTTCTGTTCGGCACGCAGTTCCTCGAATAGCGGCACGCACTTTTCCAAAATCGTATGCACCGCCGCGATGCGCGTCTGGCTGTTGAATTCATCCTTGATGCTCATGCTTTCGGAGAGATCGATACCAACGAGCAGTGTCGAAGGCAGCTTCGGATCTTCCTGAATTCCGAGGCTTGGCCGCAATGTCGTGAGCAGTGCAACGGTCAACGCGATCAAGCGAAGTGCCAGAACGACCGCGATGCGGGGCCGCGATGCCGACGGATGACGCAGATACGCCCAGAGTGTTAGCCCGACGATGATCGCCGCCACGATGCACAATGCGGGCACGCCAAACGGATACACCGACCACGGGTAAACCGGGCGTAGCGACAGGAAGTAATCGGTTTCCGAAGCCATAGCTCACCGCCGGTGGGTGCAGGTCGATCGATTCGACCCCTGTAGTTAAGGTAGGGAATCGAGCACCTGCGACCCATAACTGCCGCGATTTGAACTGTACCTTCCCTTTGGATGAATTCGTCGATTGCACGAAACAGAACTTGCAGACGGATTTAGTGCCGTTTATATTGAAGATACTCAACCCCAAAGTCGAAGAGGCGCAGTGATGGTACGTGCAACGATCATTACAGGACTCATTGCAATGGTGCTTACAGTATCCGGGTGCGGTGCGCCCGTTGAGCCGCCGGCACCGGCAATCGTTCCAACACCCGCCATTGCAGGGCACGAGGCACTGCGAAAGGCGGCCGAGCAGGTTTTTTCGTCTGACTGCGGCAACTCGGTGTCCGACCCTGGATACCCAGAGCACTTCCATATGCTCCAGCAGGCCGGACCTGCCGTAATTCCGGTCCTAACCGAGATGGTCGCCGATAAGGAGTTGTCGGTCTACTTCGTAATGAAAGCCGCACTGAGTGTTTCAAAATATCCGTACACGGAGCCATTCCGTGAGGCGTTACGCGGTCGTCGGGACGACCCCGACTTCCAGCACGACCACGGGGCCAGACTCGGCGTCTGTGAATATTTCGCGTCGTACGGAGATGAAACGGATTTGGCTTGGATGGAGAAAGCGGTCGACAGCCTGGACGAATCTCGCCGGTCGTGCGCAGCAGAGCCAATCGGCAAACTGCGGCATCGCCTGGGGAAGTAACGTAGTGCGCCGTTCAAGTGACATCTCGCCCTTTAGAATTAAACTGATCAATCGTACTCAGGAGCTATTCTCTATGCGTGTTGCTCTCACGAAGACGGAATTGGAAACCGATGTAGCACAGGAATTACTCGCCCTGATTGTTCGTATCACTTCCGACGGAAAACTGGAACTGGACGAAATTGTTGCTCTGCGAAAATGGTTGCGAACGAACAAAGACAACGGGCCGGTGTCTGCCGAATTAGAAATGGAAGCGAGGTTGCTACGAAGATGGTCACGAACGAACAAAGACAATAGGACGGTAAGGGCCATTCCGTATCTTCATGATATTATGACGCGAATAACCTCAGATGGGGTAATCGATCGCGATGAATTGCTCGAACTTCATCTTGCAATTGAACGCGTGATACCAACCGCTCATAGAGGTCCCATAATCCAAGCCCGAAAAAAACGAGAGGTGTTAAGGCGCGAACGCCTCTGTGTGCAGCGTCAGGTCGCAAATGAGAAAACGAAAGAAGAACGAAAACAGAAGCATGTAGAAGAACACACCCACTCCATGCGCCTTCGCCACAGCTTCGCCAAAGTCGCGGGTGTTACATTTCCGAACGACGATGGATCAGAACGACAAGCTATCATCAAACGATGCAAGCCCGGTGAGCAATTGGTTCTAAAGCATGATTCGTACAATAAATACAGCATCTTTGCGACTGCGGTCTGTCGAATGAATCGCGAACAACTCGGACACGCACCGGAATATCTTGCGGAGAGGATAGTTAACGAAATCGAAGATGGATTCAATGCGATTGGCGTTCTCGCCGAAGTTACTGGTGGGACGTTTGACAAACCAACATACGGTGCGAATTTCGTCGTTTTTTTCGTGGCAAAGAATGTTACAGACATAGACCTTCAAAAGTACATTCGCCAGGTGCTTGCGAATCGAACCTGACCAAAGAAGATACCGGATGATAGCGCGACGCCGAATAATCCTTGCTGCAGTGTAAAATACGCAGGCGGAGGTTGCAATATGCGAACAGCCTCGGTTCCAGTAATGATCACGGCCTACACGGACGACGACCAGCCAGGGTGGGTTGAGGGTTACGTCGTCGACGCGAATGGGCGTCAGTGGCCGTTTCACCCGCAAAAGCAAGTTTATGTTAGTCATCCTTACCTGGATGCCGACACCGAGTATCCCGTCGCCGGGGCAACGGATTGCCGAGTAATCGAGGTCGAGGATAGGGTGGCCACGGTCGAATTGTTGGAAATCGGGTTGGTGGAAAGTGAAGAGGATTACCCGCCGATCCGCGTACCTGAATCGAGTCTAACATACTATGCCGACCCCAAACCAAGCGTGGCCGGAAACGAATGACCGGGAAACGGATTCTCTTGGGGCAGAGGCGAACCCGATGTCAGATAGCTGTTTATCGCGAAACTTCAGTGAGCGGCTCTCTTTCGAGATGTGCCGGGTGGCTTCGGCAGACTACCCTCAAGTGTGTGCAACCATCGCTGCGACCTTCTCCCTCACGCCCGAATGCGCTTCGTTTGGTGCCGGCTGGACGTGGCGTTCATGGACTACCGGCGTAACGAGCAGTTGGTCGAGTTGGCTTGGGATAACTGGTCGGGGTTCATCGTTACCGCCAAGACCACCGACTCGCAGCCGCTTGTCAGAGAGATCGCGAGTTGGCTCCAACACAGCCAGTGGGCGTTACGAGCCACCGAGTTAACCCCAGTGGGAGACTCCCATTTGGATGAACCCGGTGGCTCGTGAGCGTCTTTCTAATTCCCGCCGGGTTTGATCGGTGCGGGGCTGGCCATTGGCGTGGGGACTTTTGCCGTTGGCGTGGGCACGGCGGGTACGATTGGCACGGGGACGGCCTTCGATGGTTCGGCGGCGACGGTTGTGGGCGTGCGGGCTTTCTTCCAGGCGACCACGTCGGTTTGAACCACTTTCACGGCTTCGGTAATTTGCGTGTCGATGCCCTTGGCCCAGTCGTCGGTGCGAATCTCGACGGGCACGTCGGGGCGAACGCCTTCGCGTTCCATGTTGATGTTTTTGCCGACGGTCCAGACGCCCGTTCGCGGGATGCGAAAGTCGGTGCCATCGATGAGTCTTATCGACGATGTGCCGATGACGTGGCCGCCGGTCGCCTGTCCGACGACCTTGCCGAGGCCGAGCGTGCGGAAGGCGTGCGGGAAAATTTCCGCGTCGCTGTACGAGCGATTGTTAATGAGAACCGTGAGCGGTTTTGCCCACTTGCGATCGAAGCTGCGGAGGACCATTCCCTCGCCGCCGTTGCGCTGCACGAATC
>JAYSKW010000465.1:0-5080 GCA_043726085.1 Limnoglobus sp. | reverse complement strand
CGTTGGTCTGCCTTCAACAGTGACAGTGCGGTGTCATACACAGACATCGAGTAAATGGCCGCTAACGGATGCAGATAACCATCGACGCGGGGAACGGCGGTGGCGGCAAACGCGATCATGCGGCGTACGAATACGGGCGACAGAAACGGCAGATCGCAGCCGCTGAGGTAGACCGCTTCGACGCGGCCATTGAGCGCCGCCAGCCCTGCGACCAACCCGCCGAGTGGCCCGCGATATTCGACGTCGTCGCGGACGATTTCGACATCGTGCGGCAGTGCCGGTAACGCTTGCCCCGGTGCCGCCACGACGACGATCGGCTGCACGACTTCGCCCAAGATGCGCACCACCCGTTGCAGCAAAACCTCGTCGCCAAACGGGAGCCACGCCTTCGGCTGCCCCATCCGCAACGACTGCCCCCCACAAAGCACGATGCCACCAATTTGCATGTTCATATTGCGGTTGTGGTTTGCCCCAGAATACTGACAGCGGCGATGGCGGCGGTTTCGATACGCAAGATGCGTTGGCCGAGCGTGGCGGCGTGCCAACCGCGTGCGAGTGCGTCGGCGATTTCGCCATCCGTGAAGCCACCCTCCGGGCCGATCGCCACGGCGACACTGCGCGATGCACTCAGTTGCGACAACGCGACCGCGCCGGGATGCAAGATCACGCGCAAATCGGCATCGCTGGTGAAGGCGTCCCACGATGTGGCTGCGCGAACTTCCATGAGCACGTTGCGGCCACACTGTTTGCTCGCTTCGATGACAGCTTTCCGCAAGTTGTCGATGCGCGCGTCTTTCGGCTGAACGACGGTGCGTGTGGTGATGAGCGGCGTGAACCGCGCGACGCCGAGTTCGGTGAGTTTCTCGATGAGGAAGTCGCCGCGATCCCCTTTCGGCATCGCGCAGGCCACCTCGAACGGGAAGCCGAGTTCGCGATCCACGACATGCGATTCGCCGACGATCATCCCGACCGACTTCTTGCCCAACGAGACGATTTCTGCCGGATATTCGCAGCCATCGCCGTTAAACAAAACGATCGAATCGCCAACGGCCCCGCGTCGCACCGCCATCAAATGATGAGCCTCCGCACCCGTCAGCGAATACTCGCCCGGTCGCAGAATGTCGTCTGTGTAGAATCGGTTCGCCATGCGGAAAGTGTATCGGAAACGAATGCGGCGACAGTTTCGTGGGAGTTGGATGAACTATCCACTCGCAACTCTCAACTACTAACTATTCATGACGAACTCTGTTCCACCGTAGTGGTTCAGGCGTTGACTTCCACTAACTCGGCCTCGCTGGACGCGACCGGAACGTCCAAGCCTTCGGCAGCCAGCCCCTCGAGGTGAAAGGCGATCGCTTCCTGCATGAGGGCAATCGTTTCGGCCCTGTCGTCACCAGCGGCCACGCATCCGTCCAAATCCGGAGAGTAGGCCGAATAGCCAGTCGACGTCGGTTCGAGGATGATCAGATACTTCATTGGTCGAGTCCTGCCTGTCGAAGAATACTCTTCTCGGTCTTCGGGGCCAATTCCTTACTCACGTGACCACGTGACCGGCTGCGATTACGATTCTTGCACGCTGAATCCTTCCGCTGCACGAACTATCATTGTAGCCATCTCTTGTTCTGATCTCATTTCACGTTGAGACATCTCTTGAATGTGCAATCGCATCTCTGGGGACATTGAAGGATCCTTCATCTGTTGCTCGGCTGGCGACACGTTGAGTGTTTGTGTCCCGGCCGCAACTGCTTGTACAACGTTCCAAATCTTCATTTGCTCTGCTGTCGAAATCTCTCGACCCAAGCCAGTGCCTATCGCTTTGAGGGCAAAAATGAAGGCGTTGCCACACTTCATTGACAGGTCAGCTTCAGCCTTCGACGCTTTATGCATTTAGTTCTCCACGGTAATAGGCGGGCGTAGCAGGAGTTGTTCAGGAATGGACACTGTTTAGGAGTAACTGTTCACGAGGCCGATTGCATTTTCAACGTTCCAGAACCCGTAGGTCGCGGTCGAAGAGGCTTTGCGATGAGGCCCGACGGAACGTCAACGACAAACATCCTTAAGGTTTGGAATCGTCGCGTGAATGCACTGTCGGGCCTCTCAAAGCTTCGACCCGACCTACAATACCAGTGGGTTCACAGAAAAACAGAATACCCCATGAACGGTTACGTTTAACGTCACATGTTTTTAGCGTATATTTCGTTTGAATGTCAAGGATATGGACGTTGGTCGATTTGGACCAAAAAATCATTCCGCTATCGCTTAGACCCGACTCGATGTCTTGAACAAGAACGTGATTTTCGCGAGTTCACGCCCCGCGCTTCGCTGCGCACAGCCTTCGCATCTCGTCTAAACGACGAATTGCAATCATGCGGCGCGGGCGTTCTCGCCCGTGACTCGCTCCCATTTGCCCCCGCGCCACACGAACAGGACGTTGTCGGTGCCGCGCCATGCGGAGCAATAAATGCCCTTCGCGTTCTGGATATTCCAGCCGAGGTTGCGCAGGATATCGAGGTTCGGTTCGTCGTGGGGTTGTTGGGTACGTGACATCGCCTCTCCAGTGTGAAAATCGTGTGGTGAGAGGAGACCACGGGTCCACGTCGCACATGTGAAATATCGACATCGACACCGAACGAAGCGCAGAATGAGACGGAGTGGCAAGCGATGCTGAAACGGCTACGACGCAGATTGTCGCAACCGCTACGATCCGCGAATCAGGGGGTGATTGACGATTGCGGCCGCGCCGGTGATGCTGAGTAAACCGAATGGTACCGGTTGTGGCGGCGAGGGCACGTCGCCGTTGACCCACTCGAAACCGTTCGCTGGCTGAACCGTCGTCGGGTGGCCGGGGTCGATCGGTTCGCGGGTTCCAAACACGGTGACGCTCGGCAGCGATTCGCCCGCCAATGTCGTTCCGCGGCGGATACTCCCGCGGCTAAACGGCCCTGCGCCGAACACCCAAGTATCTTTGATGCGGCTCGATTCTTCGACGACGCCCGACTGCCAGACCGCCCGCCCCGTGACGCGGTTGTAGGCGAATACGGCAATTTTCGCGACGCCCTTTTGGTCGGTCTTTTTCATCAGCGCGATTTCGGGAATGCTCGTCGGAATGCCCGGCAACACGGACGGAATCGAGAGCGCGGGGGTGCCGAACAATAGCGTGTGCCGGTCGGTGCCGATGGCCCCCGAACGCACTTCGACGACGTAAACGCACGAACGTTTTTCGTCGCGCAAATGCGCACCGTGCGCCAGCAGTTGCTGCCGCAACGAGCTAATCATGTAGCCTTTATCGACGACGTTATCGTCGATCTGCGCGGTATCGAGGTAAACGGCTTTATCTTGGAGTGCGGAGAAATCGATCTGCCCCACCGCGCGATCCACCGCCTGCGACACGAGCAACATCTCGGTGGCCGTGCGCGACGTATCGGTCGTCCGCGTGGTTCCGCAACCGGTCGCGATCAGTAAGCAAACGACACCCGCAAAGTTCCGATTCGTCATCCGTAACGTCCCCCGTAGCTGGGGAACGATAGCAACGCGGGCACGGCGGTCAACGTCAACTTTAACGGCCACTCGGCGACGTGAAGGTCGTGCCGGTCCGTGGGGTTTCTTCTTCGCCCAACTCGGCACCCGGTGGCAACATTCGCCACGGCACCCCGCCCGAGGCTTGTTTGACGCCGACATTAAATAGATTCGTCATTTCCACTGGCTCGATCAGCATACTTTTCGGGCTGCCTCTCACTTCATCTGGCACGACCACCAATTGATAGGTCATGCCGGAGGTGACGCATAGCGTATACAGTTTCAGCAATTCCACGCGGTAAAGTGCATACAACGAAGCCGAAACACTCGCGCTAATCTGATCGATTAAGTTCAAGCGGCCATCGGTCGGGTCGGCATACAGTTTCCCTGCGGAGATCGCATACAGATTCGACCCGGCCAACCACTGCGTACCGGGTGCGGGCGTCACGTTCGGCCCGAACTTCATGAACGTCTGCGTGACGGCACCGCCATCGGTGTGGACTTCCTGATAGCGTTTGCCGTTGACGACGACATCGAATTCGACGGGCGGCACCATGCCGGGAATCGCACACGCGGCGAGTATGATCTTACGTACGAAATCGTCGGCATCGGGACGGCCCGAACAGGCGACTGCGCCGATGTCCCAGATGATGAGGCGTTTCGTGTGCGCGTTGAGCGTGCCGATGAACAGCCGTCGCCCCGCCATGTGCGACGCACGGAGTTCGCACAGAAACTGCGCCGTCAGTTCTTCGTCGATGATTTTCTTCAAGCCGTCTGCCGTCGAAATCGAACCGTAATGCACGAGGTTGCGGATGGGCCGCGTGCGGAACAAGTCGGAGCCTTTCGTCGTCGTGAAGAACTTTTTGAGTTTTCCATCGTATTGGGAACCTTGAAACGCATAGAGCGCGAGAATCGCGCCGGTGCTGACGCCGGTGACGACGTCGAACGTCGGCCGCGTGCCAGATTCCGTCCAGCCGCAGAGCACCCCCGCCGAATATGCGCCGTATTTGCCGCCCGCGGATAACGCGAGAACATTCAACGGCTTCGTGGGCAAACCGGTCGCGGGTGGCACGGGTACGGGCTTACCGGCCAGTGCGTTTGCTAAACCATCGACGGCGGCCCGATCCGAATCCGGGTACGTCCCCGGCGGCACGCTCGGCTCGGTCCACTTCTCCGAAAAGAGTTCGACCGATGGATAATTCACGTGGCGCAGGCGGTTGCAACTCGCGTTCGCAGCCCCCAGGCAAGCGACCGCGAATAGTAAAAGTGTCGTGGGGCGAACCCGTCGGGCCATGGGCATGCCAAGCTCAATCGGTCGAGTAGAGCGGTGTAGATTTCGCGAGAGTTACCGAGTATTGCGAGAGCGGTCAAGAGCGAAACGAACGGATTCTCACAACGTCGGTTGCGCCACTTGCCGCAACGGGCCGCGTTCCTAAATTACACGTTCTCGAATAAATGAGGGTCGGATCATGGCGAAGACATGTTTGTTCACGGGCCGCACGTCGGCCATGGGTAACCAGAAGACGTATCGCGGTAAAGCGAAGTACCTCGGCGGCGTCGGTAA
>JAYSKW010000464.1:0-4356 GCA_043726085.1 Limnoglobus sp. | reverse complement strand
CAGCATCTCGACGTGCCACGTCGCAGGCACATCGCGCGACTCGAGCGGCACGAGGTTCAGCCGGTACGAGTGCGGCTTGCGGACGGGCTTGCGAATGTGTGTGAACATCGGTTCACTCGGGAGAGAGTGGAGGAACTGGCTCCATCGTATCCATCCGTCTCGGCGGATGTCGAACGGATTCACGGAAAGTTTTCTCAAATCCTTTTATTTCACCGAAGCCCATGCGAATTGCGAAAGTCAAAAAATCGGAGACGATCCGACGTAAGTCGGAATTTCGGCGTGTCGCGAAATGACATAGAATTGTCGCCAAATGACATAGAATTGTCGTGCTCGGTCGATTTCGTGTCGTGCTCGGTCGATTTTGTGTCGCGCTCGGTCGATTTTTGCGCTGAGTGTCGAAACGAGGGTCATCGACACAACTCACGATTTGGGTTCGAGATGCGGCAAACGGAACAGTGGATTCCGATCAAAAACGCGACATTTTGGGTCGCCAAAACCGAAAAAACACCCGAAAAAACGGTTTTGGAGTGTCCGCAATTGTGACTTACGTCGATTGTCGAAGCTCATTCGCACATTGATTGCTCGCCCGACCGCGATAGTTTCGATCGTTGAAAGCGGAAAGCGGTTCCCCGCATATGATGCCAGGGTGAGGTTCACACTGCCAGCGAAGGGAACTGCGCCCGATGACCCAGCGCATCGCGATCTACCACAACCGGTTCGATCCGCCGACCGTCCACCATCGCCACGTTGCCGAGCGGTTGTCCGAAACATTCGATCGCGTGATCGTCGTTCCGAGTGGGCCGCGATGCGGGCCGCGTGCGAAGCCGGGGGAAATCCCCGATAGCCGGGCGATCCATCGCGCCACGATGGCGGACCTGAACTTTCGCGGTTTGAAGAAGTGCCTCGTCGATCTCACCGATCTCGAACGCCAAGAGTTTACGCCACCGGTTGCGCTCGCCGAACGCTACGTAGTGGCCAACTCGGAAGTCTGGCACGTGGTATCCACCGACTGGATTCGCGATGGTGCGACGGGAAATTCCGTCATTCAAAAAGAGTGGGATCGCGGGGCGCAGGAGTGGTCGCGATCGGGGTTCGTCGTGCTGCGCGAACACGGTGAGCCGCTCGAAGAGGCCGACCTGCCACCGCGGCACGTGTTGCTCGAACATACCGCGCACATGCCGGGCAACACCATCCGCATGATGCTGACGCAGTGGGAGCCGGTCGACGATTATCTGCACCCGCCCGTCGCGGCGTACATCCAGCGGCACGGGTTGTTTCGCGATGTGCCACAATCCGAACGCACCACCTTCAAACCGAGTGCGGCACAGTTTCAACTTTACGTCGATGGCTGGAATAAAAAGTCCACGAATTACGGCCAGTTGCTCGCGCCGTACACGATCGGCGAGCCGACGATGATCGTGCCGATCGGCGGCGATGGCACGATGTTGCGGGCGATTCGCAAACACTGGCGCGATCGTCTGCCGTTCTTCGGCATCAACACCGGCGGCCTCGGTTTTTTGCTCAGTGGTCGCGAAGTCTCGGCGTTCTGGCAACAAGAATTGCTGCTTTACCACCTGCCGTTATTGCAAGTGCAAGCGGTGCTGTGCGATGGAACGATCCGCGACTCGGTTGCATTCAACGAGGCGTGGGTCGAACGCGCGACCGGCCAGACGGCATGGGTCCGCGTGAAAGTGAATGGCATCGAACGGATTTCGCAACTCGTCGGCGATGGCGTACTCGTTTCGACGGCAGCGGGTTCGACATCGTACGCCCGCGCGATGGGTGCCTCGCCGGTGCCGTTGAATACCGAAGTGCTATTGCTCGTCGGCTCGAACGTATTAAAGCCCGCGTTCTGGCGGCCTGCCGTGCTGCCGCTCGATGCCGAAGTTGTATTGGAAGCCGTCGAGCCGAACAAACGACCGCTCCACGGCTACTGCGATGGCGAGATGTTCCCCGAACCGGTGCAAAAACTCACGATCCGCGTTAGCCGAACCGCCGCCATCGAACTCGCATTCACCCGCGATCACGACCCCTTCGCAAAACTGGCACAGGTGCAGTTTCCCACGAATTCAGGCGATTAGCCGTTCGGCGCGATCGGTTGCACGGCTACGCCGACGAGGATGTCGTAACCGGCGTGGGCACCGACTGCGATGCCGAAGCCGCGTGCGACGTAAAGGATCGTGAAGAACAGGCCCGCCAACATGCGGAACAGGAACACGGGAGCTTGGATCGGCCACTCGCGGTTCGGCCCGATGTGATGCGCGGCCGCGAACACCACGGCGGCGAACAGTGCTGCGATCGGTACCGCAATCACGCTCGGGAACAACAGCATCCGCAGCAAGATACAGCAGATCGAGAACAACCCGAGGCGGAACAGCACTTCCTCGTAAATCCCTGCGCCGATGAACGTGATGAGTTGACCGAGCGCCGGCGTTTGAACCGGGATGTTCGCCAACACGACGCCGGAACGTTCGAGCAACATGAGGAAGTTTCGGCTGAATGCCCAGAGCAAAACCGCGTAGATCGCACTTTCGACCAACATGCCGAAGATCGTCGAGAACAGTCGCGTCGGCCGACCTTTTCGTTCGACCAACGAGCGGAAGAAAAAGATGGCGACAACTAGCAGTGGGGCGGCCCAGATCTGGTGGAAGCCGTACTCGGCGAGGCTGGAACGGAACCAGTAATCCGCGCCGTTACGCAACGCCTGCGGGTTCGCGCCGCCCATCCAGAGGACGCCGCACTCGTAAAACGCGATCAGCGGAACGAGGAACACGAGGCACGCCAACGGGTGCCGCGTCGCGGAGTAATAACTAGGCGATTTGACTTCGGCCACGGTCGCCTCGGCTGTGGAATCGTTCGCGAGCGCACTCGCCCGCATCCCGGTGATTCGCTCCAGGGACGACGGGATTTTACCAGCACATATCGGGGTACGTTTCGGAAAGTCGTTCGCGGCGCTCGATGGCCGTCAATTCGCGGGCGATTCCACCAACGTCGGCAGACGCTAAATCGAGGAATTCTGGCCGTGGCATCGTCTGGCCGTCGGCGGCAACGAGGATCGCCACCACGGGCCGCGTTGTGGCACGCAGGTTCGTACGGCTATTGTGCGCGGAAACGACGACCGCCGTGCGACCGTCCATTAACTCGACGACCGTACCGATCGGGTGGAACGTCAGGTTCAGCGCGTACTCGGCAAAGTCACGGTCGAGTTGGCCATTTTCGCTCGCCAGTAAGACTTCCGTGAGTGCTGTACGTGAATCGCACGCGGGGCGATGGGGCTTCTCGGCAACGAGTTCGGCGTAGGCATCGGCCATCGCCAGGAAGCGTGCAGGCGATGAAATCGACTCACCGCGCAACCCGTTCGGGTAGCCGGTGCCGTCGATGCGTTCGTGATGCGCGACGACGACTTCCGCGAGCGGGCCGGTTTCCGGCAACATCAGTTGCACGATCTCCGAACTGCGGCGCGGGTGGCCTTCGACGATGCGCCGCGCGACGGAGTTCGCGGGGTGTTCGATGCCGAAATCGCCCGGCGGCACGTCCAACATGCCGACATCCATGACGAGTGCGGCGAAGATCAAAAGCGCCGGTTTCGATGCCCATTCGTAGTCGTATTGCGTCAATCGCGCGAGTACCTGGCCGACGTTCAGCGCGTGCGTGGCGACGGCACCTGCGACGCCGAGTGGGCCGTGCGGATCGACGGGCAACATCCGCATTCCGAGGCCGCGCCGCGATTCGTCGAGCACTTCTTCCGCCAAATCCGAAATTGCAGGAACGGACACCGCACGCCCGGCATGGAGCGACGAGAGAATCTCGGTCAGCCGTTGAATGCGACCCGTTTCGCGGCTGCGAATCCCGAGCGCATGATCGAGGACATCGAGGCGATGGCGAACGACGCCGAGCAGATTTTCGAGGCCTTCGCAGGCACGCTGTTGGGCTTCAATCGAAGCGGGAAACACGCTGACGACCCGCAACGCGGTATCGGTGAGGCCAACGATCCCTCGATGGTAATTCGCCAACGATTCATCGACAGAGGCAGTCAGAAATGGCTCGTTCGCCAGCTTCTTCTGACGGTCCACTAGTTGTCTTGCATCGTGCAACAGCCGGATGGTGCGTGCGGAGAGCGGGATCGTTTCGGGCTTTGGCTCGACGATGTCCGTGGCCATACGTTGCGGTGGCGTTACCGCCGTCAGGAACGTACGCACGCTCGATGGGTCGTTCGCAACCATCGGCGAACCCGCCAGTTGCGGAATCTCTTCGAGGCGCGAACGGAATGTCGCGATACGCTCCAGCAGTCCACGGGTATCGGACATGGTCACCTCACGAAATTCCATTTTGCACGCATTGCGGCGCGGGTATATC
>JAYSKW010000463.1:0-6556 GCA_043726085.1 Limnoglobus sp. | reverse complement strand
GCCCCGCGACGATCGTCGCGGGGCATTTCAGGTTTCCGTAACCATTCTGCTTCAGTTATCTGCACATCTATATTTCATGCGGCTCAAACTGATACGTCGTACGAAAGCGAGTATCTCTTATTCTGGTAGCCGCAGGCTTTAGCCGGTCTTTCGCTTGCGTACTTCCACCGGCAAAGACTGAGGGTCGCTGTGAGTCTTCAAAATACGACTTGTTCTGGTGTGCGACGGCCAACCCTAGAGCGACTTTCTTGCGACCGGTATGAGCGTTGTGGCTGGTTTTCGTGTAACCGGCTAAGCCGAAGCGAAGGCTGAACTACACCGAAAGAAAACTCAAACCGCTACCACGCCGAGCCGATGCTTCGGCCGGCGAGGTCGTAGCCGTCGGCGGCGGTGACTTTCACTTTGATGAAGTCGCCCGAACGGAGATTTTTGCCTTTTACGCGGATTTCGCAGTCGATATCGGGGCTATCGGCGTAGGTGCGGCCGCGGAAGTGATTCGCGAACTCGGGGTCGGGGCCGTCGATCACGACTGCGAGTTCCTTGCCGATTTGCTTGTCGGCGTAGGCGAACGCAATCTGCTGTTGCACTTCCATCACGCCGGCGACGCGGGCCTGTTTCACTTCCTCGGGCATATGGCCATCGAGTTTCTCGGCGGGCGTGCCGGGTTCTAGCGAATACGGAAACACGCCGACGCGCTCGAACTTTTGCTCGGCGACGAACGACTTCAATTCCTCGTAATCGGCTTCGGTCTCGCCGGGGAAGCCGACGATGAACGTCGTTCGCATCGCGAGGTTCGGCATCGCCTTCCGCAACCGACCGATGAGATTTTCCGTGGCGGAACGATCGACGCGACGGATCATCCGCTTCAACACGCGATCACTAATATGCTGCAATGGCATGTCGAGGTACGGCACGATCTTTTTCGCATTCGCCATCGTCTCGATGAGATCGTCCGAGAAGTGTTCGGGGTAGGCATACAGTACGCGAATCCACTCGATGCCATCGACCGCATCGAGTTGCTTCAGCAGTTCGGCGAAGCGAACGCGGCCGTACAGGTCCATACCATAATACGTGCTGTCTTGCGCGACGATGATGAGTTCGCGGACGCCATCGGAGACGAGTTCGCGGGCTTCGCGGATGACTTCTTCCATCGGCTTGGTGATGTGCTTGCCGCGCATCTTCGGGATCGCGCAGTAGGTACACAACCGGTCGCATCCTTCGCTGATTTTCATGTAGCCGAAGTGCCGCGGCGTGATGCGCAACCGTGCGGTATCTTCGAGCGCCCGCACGGGTGCGGGGCGGAACAGCGAGCGTTGTTCGTCGCGATGTTGCACCGCACGATCGACGACGGCGGCGATCTCTTCGCGGCCGAACACGCCGACGATCTGATCGACTTCGGGCACGGTTTCGAGGAGTAAATCCTTGTGTCGTTCGGCGAGGCACCCGGCCACGACGACGGAACCGACGCGGCCACTCTTCTTGAGCGCGAGCATCTCGCGGATGACGGCGAGCGATTCTTGCCGGGCCGGCTCGATGAAGCCGCAGGTGTTCACGACGACGACATCCGCACCATCGGGGTCCGGCTGGAGCGCGTAGCCATCTTGCGAAAGTTTGCCGAGCATCCGCTCGGAGTCGACGGTGTTTTTCGGGCAGCCGTGGCTGATGAAAGCAAAGCGTCCCTTGAGTGCGCCAGGGACGACCTCCGCCGCTGGTGGCGTCGTCATCGGGAGGCTTTTCGTTTTCGGCATTCGTACAACCTTTATAGCAGTCACTGTAACTCGGCTCAATCGATTATTCTATGAAGTGGCCACTTGCACGGGCCGACGAGGATTCCGCTGATGCCGATCGAACCTGCGGTAGCAAACGAATCGTCGAAGGCAATCGAACGGCGATTCCGTACGATTTTTCACTCGCAAATTCAATTCATCGGATTAGTGTCGCTCGACGGGATACTACTCGAGGCGAATCGAACCGCACTTGCGGCGGCGGGTGTAACCGAAGCCAGTGTGATCGGCTTGCCGTTTTGGCAGACGGTGTGGTGGACGCACGATGCCGTGCAACAAGATCGGCTCCGGGACGGGATTGCGCGTGCGTCGCGCGGGGAACAGGTGCGGTTCGAGGCATCGCACCCCACGGCGGATGGTCAACTCATCTGGGTCGATTTCTCGATCAGCCCGTTTTTCGGCGAGGATGGCCGTGTCGAATTCCTGATCCCCGAAGGTCACGATATTACGGCTCGCAAACATGCGGAAAATGAACTGAGAGTACAGGAAGAACGCTTCCGGGCCGCGATGGAAGGCAGCTTGAATTCGGTCTATGTCCTCGCCGCCGAACGCAATCCCGTCGGGCAGATCACGGACTTTGTGTTCACCGATGTCAACCGCAAAGGGCATGAGATGATCTCGCGGCGACGCGAAGAAGTCGTCGGGCAACGCTTGTGCGAACTGCTTCCCGTCAATCGGACCGATGGCTTCTTCGATAAATACGTGCAGGTCGTCGAGACGGGCGTACCGCTGGAGGAAGAGTTTGCGATTTCGCCACGCGATGGGATTGTCGCCAACTGGCTGCACCACCAGATCGTCCGCGTCGGCGATGGCGTGACGATTACATCGCAAGATGTGACCGCCCGCAAACAAGCGAAAGCGGAAATGTTAGTGAGCGAGGAGCGGTTCCGCAGTGCGTTCGAGCACGCACCGATCGGCATGGCGATGGTGGCTCCCGATGGCCGCTGGTTGCGCGTGAATCCGTCGGTGTGCGAGATCGTCGGGTACACGGAAAGCGAGCTGCTCGCCAGCGATTTTCAGACGATCACGCACCCGGACGACTTGAACGCGGATCTGCACTTGCTGCATAGTGTACTCGCGGGGGAGATCCCGTCGTACCACATGGAGAAGCGCTACTTCCACAAGGATGGGCGGATCGTCCACATCATGTTGTATGTTTCGCTTGTACGCGATCCGGCGGGTACGCCGCTGTATTTCATTTCGCAAATCCAGGACATCACGCTTCGGAAACAAGCCGAGGAACGCATGCGAGCATCGCTTCTGGAGAAGGAATTATTGCTGAAAGAAATCCACCACCGCGTAAAGAACAACTTACAAATCGTCTCGTCGCTACTCGATCTGCAATCGGATCACACGACAGACGCGGGCGCACTGGAGATGTTCCAGGAGAGCCGCAGTCGCGTGAAGTCGATGGCGTTGATTCACGAACGCCTGTACCGCTCGCAGGACATGGCGAGGGTGAATATCGGCGAGTACGTCCGCCAGTTGGCCGACGATCTTTACCGCACGTATAAGATTACCAACTTTGAAATCGCACTCGAACTCGACATCGATATCCCCGCAATGACGATCGATATCGCCATCCCCTGCGGATTGCTTTTGAACGAATTGATCTCGAATTGCCTCAAACACGCGTTTAAGGAAACGACTGAAGGTGTCATTCGCGTTACGTTCGTACAAGAAGACGAGTTTCACGTTTTGACCGTCGCGGACAACGGCACCGGCTTTCCCGCAACCACCGATTTCCGGAATACAACATCCTTCGGGCTACAATTAGTCATTACACTCGTCGAACAACTCGATGGTCGTATCGAGCAATCGAACGACAACGGTACGGCATTCACCATCCGGTTTCCGAAACCGAAGAGCGGAACTTACAAATGAACCCGATCCGAATCCTGATCGTCGAGGATGAAAAGATCATCGCCAAAGGGATTGAAAAACGGCTAAAATCGATGGGATATGCCGTGGTCGGGCTGGCCGGGAACGGGCTAGAAGCGATTCACCTCGCGGTCGAACTCCGCCCCGATATGATCTTCATGGACATCTCTCTCGGCGACGGGATCGACGGTATCGAGGCCGCCGACGCCATTCGTAACCAGATCGATGTGCCGATCGTTTTCCTGACCGCGTTCTCCGACGATGCCACACTTCAGCGGGCCAAACTGACCGAACCGTTCGGGTATGTGTTGAAGCCGTACGAAGACAAAGACCTTCAGACGGCAATCGAAATCGGCGTCTATCGACACAAAATGGGCATGCGGCTGCGCGAGAACGAGCGTTGGCTGGCCGCCACGCTTTCGAGCATCGGCGATGGCGTGATCGCCACCGACGAACGCGGGCACGTGCGATACCTCAACGCCCAAGCCGAGAAACTCACCGGGTGGAACACCGCCAACGCCAGCGGCAAAACCATCGAAGAGATTTTCCAGATCATCGGCGAAAAAAGCCGCCAACTCGTGAAAAGTCCGATTCACTCGGCACTCGAAACCGGCGAATCCGTCTTGCTGGCACCCGATACGATCCTCATCGATCGAGCCGGTGTCGAACGCCCCATCGACGACAGCGCCGCACCCATTCGCAACGCGCACGGGAACATCGAAGGCGTCGTGCTGGTGTTTCGCGACATCAGCGACCGTCGCCGCCTCGAAGAGCATCTTCGGCAGGCGCAGAAAATGGAAGCGATCGGACGCCTTGCTGGCGGGATCGCACACGATTTTAACAACATCATGACGATCATTACCGGGTTCAGCGAACTTCTACTCGTCGAGGGCCAACCGTTGGCATTGCGAAATGAATGGACTCGACACATTTACGAAGCGGGAAATCGTGCCGCAGGACTGACGCAACAAATCATGGCGTTCAGCCGAAAGCAGATGCTCATCCCGAGCGTGCTCAACCTGAATGGCATCGTCCGGGACATGAGCGAAATGGTGAGAAGGCTGATCGGCGAACACGTCGAACTCGTCTGCGACGGCCCTGCCGATCTCGGAATGGTGAAGGCCGATCCGACGCAGTTGGGTCAGGTGATCTTGAACTTGGCCGTCAACGCACGTGACGCGATGCCGAAAGGCGGTCGGCTGACGATTCGTACGGCCAATGTCGCGTTTGAATCGGAGACACCGATTCTTAATCTATCGGTCAAACCGGGCCGCTATGTGATGATGACCATCGCCGATACTGGTTGCGGTATGTCCGAACAAGTGCTCTCCAAAGCGTTCGAGCCGTTCTTCACGACGAAGGGAATCGGCGAGGGCACCGGATTGGGCCTCGCCACGGTGTTCGGCGTCGTCAAACAAAGTGGCGGTCAGATCGATATCTCGAGCAAAGTGGACGAAGGAACGACATTCCGAATCTATTTACCGCGAGTCGACGAACCGTTGACAGTCGAGGCGAGCGAAATCTTTCGTTCCACGATGGCGGGTAACGAAACGATCTTACTCGTCGAAGACGAGGAAATCGTGCGAAGGATGATCAAGACGATATTGCTGCGCCACGGGTATACGGTTCTCGAAGCGGCAAACGGCATGCAAGGGATGGCGATCGCGGCCGCCCACACGCAGGCGATCCACTTGCTGATGACCGATCTCGTGATGCCACAACTTTCTGGCCGTGATCTGGCCGATCAACTGAGGATCATCAAACCGGGTCTGCGCGTATTATTTATGTCTGGCTACACCGAGGATGTGATCGTTCACCAGGGTGTGACTTCGGCGACGATCGATTTCCTGCCGAAGCCGTTCAATCTCCTGACTCTCGCAAATAAAGTGCGGGAGGTTCTCGATCGTTCGTGATCGCGTCAGACGCTGAACAGTTCGACCTGATATAACAGCAACTCTGTCGTTTCGCGGTTTTGCTATCGAGGCGTTGTGCCGAACTCGATTTTCTTTGAGTTCCACCTGCCGAACTCGGCGACGTGGTTTTACTTCGCGCTGATGTTGTCGGTGGCGCTGTTCTTTCAATTCTCGCGGCTACTCAGCTTGCGAAACGGGGATCTGCTCGCGCTGTTCCTGTTCGTGCCGGGCTTCTTGCTGATACAGGAAGCGAACCAGAATGCGGAAGCGACATCGCCCTCGGCGAACCGCGAACGGTTCCTCGGCTACTGCTGGTTGCTGTCGGCATCGGCGTTCTGGCTCGCACGATGTCTGTACGATTTATCGCTCGAACGTCGCCCGACGTTTCGCTCGAATATCACGATCCCCGGCCTCGCGTGGTTCAGCATTGCGCTATTCTTATGTCTCTCTGCCGTTGCGATTCAGCGCCCGACCGATGCGTGGCAATCGGTCGGCAAGCAGTCGGCGGCGATCGCGGCCGTCACCGAAGGCGCGACCGCCGTCGTCTCGCAAGGGCAAGACGCCAGCGACCCCGCCGCGATGGACGAAGCTCGTGCCTGGGTCGAACGCGTGCTGGCAATGCTATGCCATTTGGCCGTCGTGATCGGGCTGCTGTTCATCGGCATCATTCACTTTCGCGATGCGGAAACCGGCGTGGCGATGGCTGGGTTGTACCTGCTGATTCCGTATACCGCTTTCCACATTGCGCAATTGCACCACGTGTTACCGGCGGCACTGACGGTCTGGGCGATCTACTGCTATCGGCATCCGCGCGTGAGCGGCTGGTTGCTCGGATTAGCGGCGGGCAGCACATTTTTCCCCGTGTTGCTTTTGCCGGTCTGGTTGCACTTTTACTGGCGGCGTGGGGCGTGGCGATTCCTCAGTGGCTTCCTCTCGGCCGGGGCCGTGGCGCTCGCGGTGACGATTGCAGTGCTGTGG
>JAYSKW010000462.1:0-3529 GCA_043726085.1 Limnoglobus sp. | reverse complement strand
GCACGTTCGTATTTTGGCGATGTTACTAACCGCCATCGCAACGTTGCAAATCGCGTGGAATCGACCGTCCGAGCCGTTCTTTAACGGCGACGAAACGCGGCACGTGGCGACGAGCGTTTTCGTCCACGATGCCCTTCGCGATGGCGGTTACTGGCACCCGAAACAGTACGCCGAGCGCTACTACGCGCAATACCCATCGCTCGGGTTGTTCGTCTGGCCGCCTGCCTTTTATGCTCTCTGCGGCAGTGTCATGTTGGTGTGCGGGGCGACGTTCGAGACGGCACGCGGGGTGAACATCGCGTACTGTCTGCTCGCTGTCACTTACGCTTTTTATCTAATCCGACGCACGCACGGGTTAGCCACGGCAACGATCGCCTGCGTGCTGTTCGCAGTGTCGCGGGATGTCTTCGCGCATACCCGCGCCGTCATGCTCGAAGTACCGACACTCGCCTGTTTCCTGGGCGTGGCATTCCACCTCGAACGCTACCTCGCCAGCCGTCGTCGGGCCGATCTCATCTGGCTCGGCATCTTGACCGTTGCGATGGGCTACCACCGTTACGACGCCGTGATGTTGATTCCCTATTTCGGAATACGCCTGGCTTTTAAGGGTGAACTGCGGTTAATGTTCCGTCGCGAGGTGCTCGTAACCGGCGCGATCGCCGCGCTCGCACTCGCGCCGTACTACTACCTCGCGATGACGATCGTCGGCGCGACGCAGACGCAGGCCGCATCGACGGGTACGAACCCGAGTACCGTTCACGGCGGGTGGGGCCAACTCGTTTTCTACCTCAGTAAGGTCTGGTATCAGATTGGCACGAACTCGTTCCTGTTCGCCTGTGTGGGCCTCGTTGCCAGTTACAAGCGCAGTTCGTGGGATGCAGCGAAACCGTACTGGGCGATGCTCGCGGCGGTGTACATCACCTTCACGCCGATGGCCGAACAAGAGACGCGCCACGCGATTTATTGGATCCCGGCATGGTGCGTATTCGCCGCTGAGGCGAGCCTGTTTCCCGCACGCTACGGCTATCGCCGCGCGCTGACGATACTCACCGTTACGCTTGTTATTGCAGAGTCCGCGTGCTGTACGCTACGGCAACCGGTGCCGTGGGTACGCGGTTACGCGAAGGCCGCACAGTTCGTGCTGAACGATGCGCAAGGTACAAAAGTCTGCTTGTTCGATGGCCTAATGGACGGCACGTTCATTTGCGAAATGCGCCGTGCGGATGCTTCGCGGCGGATGTGGGTATTGCGCGGCGACAAGCTACTTTATGCCGTGCGCAGCGACCCGAATGCCGAGTATGTCGAGTGGGCCAACGACGAAGCCGGCGTTCTGAAATTGCTTCGCGAGGCCGACCCCGATACGGTCGTCGTCGAAGATCCACCGATTAAATACTCGCTGCCGATGGCGCGATTGTTACGCGAAACGTTGGCCAAACATCCAGAACTGTACGAAGTGGTGGCCACGTTCCCGATCGACGCAAACAAGCTCGTATGGCTGCAAAACAAGTTACTGATCGTCTATCGCCCCCTGCAACGCACGCCGATGGCCGAACGCAAATTGAAAATGCGAATGCTCTGGCAAGGCACGACACTCGAAGCCGAGATACCGAAGTAGTGCTTCATTTCACACATGATGACCGGATTTATAAAAATGGAACTGGAAGGATTACAGTAGTCACGATCTTCACCGCCGCCATTGTCGTTCGCGCGCGGCGTGCAAGGAGTGCGACAATATAGGCTGATTCACGACTTCATTACGTCATGCGGCTACAAACCGACCGTGCCCCCGCTGCCAACTCGCGGCACTCGTCGACTGTCGGTTCCTGGCCTGCGAATTTCATTCTGTCGCAGTTCGACAACACTTCGCGAATCGCCTCACGGGTGCCGTCGTCCCAGTTCGTGGAGATGTCTGTCAGCTCGGCCGTCGTTTGTTGTTTAGCGGGCAGTCCGAAACGCGATTGCACCCAGTCGCGGACGATTTCCGATAGCCGTTCTGCAAACGTGCCCCCGTCGATTTCTCCTGCGACATGGCTGCGTTCGAGCGCGTCGAGTTGTTGCGCCACCGTGGCAGCGAGCGTCGGCGTGGCGGCCTTGCGGCGACGCAAAACAAACGCGATCAGTGCGGCAATGATGGCCAACCCGATCATCGCGATGGCGATGGTAATCGGCCCGCGATCGTCGATGATTTCTGGCGGTACGTCTTCGATTCCCGTGATCGGCCGTGCCTCCGCAGCGTTCGCGGCAGTGATGCTCGTTTGCACCTTCACCGTGTGCGTCGGCCACTCGACCGACTTCGCCATCGCCCCGGATTTCACTTCGATCGGTGCGAACGCTAACGGCAATTCCCCGGCTTGATACGGGTCCGCGCGGAACGTCTGCACCCAGCGTTCCTGACCGTCGGGCTGCTTTTCCAGCGTGGCAGGCCCGTTCGGGCGGATGCGCCACGCCGCCGCCGATTCCGGGAGCAGCCACTCTTTCGGTGGCGTTACGACCAGTGGCGCGTTGCCTTGCAACGTGGCGGTGACCGTCACCGACTCCGAAAGTCGCACGGTGGTTTTGTCGAGTGTCAGCGTGACGGCAAGCGGGTTCATCGCCCCCTCCGGCGACGTTCGCGCAACCGGAAGAACCGCGTCAGCGCATCGAGGTGCTTGCCGTCCGTATCGAGGTCGATGAGGTCGATTTGTGCGGCGCGCGTCAGCTGTGTGAAGGCATCGCGGCGCACTTGCGATTTGGCGGCAAACTGTTCGCGGAAGCGGCGATTATCGGTGTCGATCAGGCGTTGCTCGCCCGTCTCGGCATCTTCGAGCCGCACCAGCCCCGTTGCGGGAAACGTATATTCGCGGGCGTCGCCGGTCCGCACCGCGATCAGGTCGTGTTTGCGTGCGGCTCGGCGAAACGGGTCGGCGAAATCGGCATCGAGAAAGTCGGAGACGACGAACACGATCGCGCGGCGCTTCTGCACCTTGTTCAAATGATCGAGCGCCGCCGCTAGGTTCGTACCGGGATGTTCCGGGGCGAAGAAAAGAATGTCCCGAAGTAACCGCAAGACGTGCCGCGTGCCTTTGCTCGGCGTGACGTATCGTTCCACGCGATCCGTGAACGCGAGCAAGCCGACGCGGTCGTTGTTGCCGATGGCACAGAACGCGATGAGTGCCGCCACTTCCGCTGCCACCGCGCGCTTCTGATATGCCCCCGTACCGAAACGCTGGCTCGCGGAAACATCGACGAGCAGTACGAGCGTCAGTTCGCGTTCTTCGATATATCGCTTGATATACGCGGTGCCCATGCGGGCGGTCACGTTCCAGTCGATTCCGCGAACGTCGTCGCCGGGCATGTATTCGCGGACTTCATCGAACGACAAACCCGCGCCCTTAAACGCGGAGTGATATTCGCCGCCGAGCAGCGTCTGCACGGCGCGCTTGGCGCGCAATTGCAAGCGGCGAATCTGACGCATGACGTCGGCGGGTAGCATGGCGTCAATCGCCTTGGGGGTGTGGCTTCGCGGCGGGCGGGTTCAGCAGGCTGCGCG
>JAYSKW010000461.1:0-4801 GCA_043726085.1 Limnoglobus sp. | reverse complement strand
CCCGACTCCGGTTGCCAACAAGCGACGCATGGTGTGGTCCTCCTGACCCTGGCGCGATGAATAACTTCCTGGCGTATCGCGTCCTTTCCTAATTTCGGCGTCGAATGCAGCCGATTCGGAGTTGCGAATGCGGACTTACGGGAGATCGTTCGCGGAAAGGTGCGGTCGTGACGGTCGGGTAGTTTGACGGGCGAATCGCTTCACACTGGAAGAGCATCGTAAGCCTGCGAAACGGCGTATTCCGCGTAAACCGGATCATTTCTTCAAGCCGCGAAAGCCAGACAACCGATTCTAACAGCACACAGATGCACGACGGTTAGAATCGGAGGTCGATCCCATGGTCATCGAATGGAACAGCCTGTTGCGGACCGCGTTACCCGTCGGGGTACTCGGAGTTGCGGCATTCACGATCTGCACGCAGAACGCGGAAGGATTCTTCCCGCCAATCACGCCCACCGTGACAAAAGTCACGACTTTACCGCCCACGGTCACGCCACCGATTGTCGTTCCGCCCATCGTTGTGCCGCCCGTGGTTCCACCTGTGGTGCCTCCGATCGTGCCGCCACCACCGGTGATCCCGCCCGTGCCACCGCCGCCGTTCGTGCCACCCGTGGTGCCACCGCCATGCGCGTGCCCCGTGCCACCGATTGTGCGCCCGCAAGTGGTGCCTGAACCGACGACGTTAATCTCGGCCGCAATCGGACTCGCCGCCGCGATGGGTTACAACGTCCGCCGTCGCCGTACGCCTAAATCGTGAATCGCGGCAACGTGCTGCGTTGCGGTTCGAGTTCGCGAACGATGTCGATGGCCCGGCGAAACGGATAGCGTTTTAAGAGGTGATCGAGTCGGCGAAAACTCTTGCGAATTCCCACGTAAGTGCGCCATTTCGATAGCGCTTTCAGTGGGAGTTTCGGCTGATCCCCATCAAATTCCCACGGGTGGAAGTACGTCATCCCCATCGCGGGCTTCGTCGTACGCCGTAACTGCGATAAGCCTGCTTTCATAATCATTAGCGGGAACAACCGGAAATACCCGCCACCTGCGACGGGCAGGTTCTGGCCCGCGATTCGCCACGTCGCGGGTGGCAGTTCGAGAATCTCGGACGTCTTGCCGACCGCGATAAATGGCGTTCGTGGGGCATCGGGGATGCCGTAGCGGTCGTGGCGAACGGGGAAAATCGACGAATCGTAAATGAGACCGCACTCGGCGATCACGTCGATGGCCCACGCAGTCTGCCGGACCACGCTGAACGTTGGTGCGCGATAGCCGTACACTTCCACGCCCGATGTTTGTTCCAAAACCGCCTTACTGCGTCGCAGATCGGCCGCGAACGTCTGAGGGGTGAAGCGATGAACGCGCTGGTGGTCGTAACTATGCGTGCCAATCTCGTGGCCCGCATCGGCAATATCGCGAACGAGTTGCGGGTGCGTTTCCGCAATTTGACCGACGACGTAAAACGTGGCCTTCACATTCGCTGCCGCGAGACGTTCGAGGATCGCGCGCGTCGAATGCTCCATGCGATTCGCGTAATCGCGCTTCATTTCCGGCGAACATTCGATATTCGCGGCGGCTTCGATCCGGTAATGCTCTTCGATGTCGAAACTCAAAACGTACCCGGATGCCGTCGATTCGCTGTTTGCCATAGTCACTTTCACGCTGATCGCATTTGGAAAATCTCACGTCATTCTAGAACACAGCGTGAGGCTACCCACCTTGCTCTGCGGTTGACGGGGTCGGTACCGTGGTGATATGTCAACCACCACAATGACCGAAAATAGTTTGTTCGATACATCCGCACCGCCAGGGGTGTTTGCCGAAGTCGTGTTCGATCGGCCCATCGACCAGGCGTACACCTACGCCGTGCCGGAAGCGTTACGCGATCGCATTACCGTTGGGCAACGGGTCGAATGCTCGTTCGGGCGTGGCGACAAAGGCTCGATTGGCTACGTCATCGGTATCGGCGACATTGCCCCGCAACGTTCCGTGAAGTCGATCTTGCGGTTTGCCGACGACGTGGCACTCGTCGACGATCAACTCCTGAAACTCACGCGATGGATGGCGGATTATTACCTGTGCGGTTGGGGCCAAGTGTTGCACGCGGTGGTACCTGCCGGGGCACGCGATAAAGCGGGCACGAAGAACGCCACGTTCGTCGTTTCGCTACTCCCGGAAGAGCTTCCGCACCCGTTACCCACCGTTACGCCGAAGCAGAAACAGGCACTCGACCGCCTCAAACAAGAAGGCAAGCCGGTCGAACTGCCACGTCTGGCGAAGATGCTCGGCGGCGGTGCGAGTGCGATTCATACGCTCGTTGCGAAGGGTCTCATACGCAAGTTCACCGAACGCATCGAACGTGCGGAGTCGGTCGAACCGGGCGACGATCTCTCGACGCCTACGACAGACGCACCGTTGTCGCTCAATCCGGATCAGGTTCGCGCATGGGCGACGATTCGTGCCGCACTGGATACCGGCGGGTTCCATCCGTTCCTGTTGCACGGCGTCACCGGTAGCGGCAAGACGGAGATTTACCTGCGCGCGATCGAAGAAGTCGTGCGCCGCGGGCAGGAAGCGATCGTGCTGGTGCCGGAGATCTCCCTGACGCCGCAGACAATCGAGCGGTTTCGCGGGCGTTGCGGGCAAGTCGCGGTGCTGCACAGCCACCTCACCGATTCCGAACGCGGGGCGTACTGGCGACGAGCGGCAGAGGGCAAAGTGCAAGTCGTCGTCGGGGCACGCAGCGCGGTCTTCGCACCGACGCGGAACCTCGGCTTGATCGTCATCGACGAAGAGCACGAAAACAGCTTCAAACAGGAATCGACGCCGCGTTACCACGCTCGCGATGTCGCAATCATGCGGGCACGATTGGCGAACGTGCCGATCATACTCGGGTCGGCGACGCCGAGCCTCGAAAGCTGGCACAACGCACACAAACCGGGTGGCCACACCAAAATTTCGATGCCGAACCGCGTTGAGAACCGTCCGATGCCGCAAGTGGCGCTCGTCGATTTACGCCACGAACCGAAGACGCCCGGCAAGTATTTCGCCATCGGCTCCACGCTCGAAAAAGGCATGCGCGATTCGTTGAAAGCCGGCGGGCAGGTGATGCTACTGCTCAACCGTCGCGGTTTCAGCACGCACGTCCATTGCCCTGCCTGCGGTTACGTCGCGCAGTGCGCCCACTGCGATCTCTCGGTCACGTTTCACCGCGGCAAGTCGGCGCTCGTTTGCCACTACTGCGGCTGGGAAACGCCACCATTCGCGAAGTGCCCCTCGTGTAGCCAACTGGCGATCCGCTATCAAGGACTCGGCACGGAAAAGCTTCAGGAAGAGATCGAATCGAAGTTCCCGGATAAAGTCGTGCAACGGATGGACTCGGACACGATGTCCAAGCCCGGCAGCCACGAGCGCGTACTCGATGCATTCCGCGACGGCTCGATTCATATCTTGCTCGGCACGCAAATGATCGCGAAAGGCCTCGATTTCCCGAACGTCACGCTCGTCGGCGTGGTGAATGCAGACGTCGGGCTGCACCTGCCAGACTTCCGCGCCGCCGAGCGTACGTTTCAGTTGCTAACGCAAGTGGCCGGGCGTACGGGTCGCGGTCCGAAAGGGGGCCGCGTGATGATTCAAACCTTTACGCCGGAACACCCGTGTATCGCGCTCGCCACGCGGCACGCTTACATCGAATTCGCCACGCAAGAATTGAAACACCGCAAAGAGCACCAATACCCGCCATACCACCGGCTCGCGCGGTTGATCGTCCGCAGCGAGAAGCAGGAAGCATCCGAAGCGTTCGCGAACGCGCTCGCCGGTGCGTTCAAGGAAGCAATCCGCCGCCACGCCACACCCGGCACCGCCCCGCTACGGCTCCTCGGTCCCACCGAGTGCCCCGTGTTCAAACTGAATGGCTTTTATCGTTTTCACTTCCAGATCCAGAGCGACATCACCAGCCCGCTCCACGCGGTGTTACGCGAAGTACTCGCGGTCGCGAAAACGCCGAATGGTGTTGAGTATCAACTCGACATCGACCCGTACAGCATGTTGTAGTCGCAGTTTGATATTCCATCAATCGCGTTCTATGCTGCTTGCAGTGCAACAATTATGAGAATCCGCATCGCGAGGATTTTCCGTGACGTACGAAGATTTGCCGTTCAACTCGAACTTGCACGACCCGGCTACGGGCATGGCCGAGCATCAAACATCGATTCTCCTGAAGGCGGAATCGCCGTGGCGACTCGACACCGAACTGGACGATGAAAAACCGTTGTTCGGTGGCTCGAAGGAGTTACCGGAATTGGGGCATTTCGACGTGTTGGAAACGATCGGTCGCGGCGGGTTCGGCGTCGTCGTGAAAGCATTCGACCAGAAACTCCAGCGAATCGTTGCGATCAAGATGATGTCTGCGCAGATGGCGGTGAACTCACCGGCGCGGAAGCGGTTCGTGCGCGAAGCTCGTGCGGGTGCGGCGGTCCGTAGCGAGAACGTCGTTCGGATTTACGCCGTCGAAGAGAAGCCGACGCCATACTTGGTGATGGAGTACGTTCCCGGCATCTCGCTGCAACAGCACCTCAACCGTACCGGGCCGCTCGGTGTGGCTGAAGTATTGCGGATTGGCGCACAAATCGCGCGGGGATTGGCCGCCGCACACGCAACCGGGCTGGTCCACCGCGACATCAAGCCGGCTAACGTGCTGCTCGAAGATGGCGTGAACACAACGGTGAAACTCACCGATTTCGGGTTGGCCCGCGCCGCCGACGATGCCAGCCTGAGCCAAAGTGGCATGGTCGTCGGCACGCCGATG
>JAYSKW010000460.1:0-6050 GCA_043726085.1 Limnoglobus sp. | reverse complement strand
AGCGTCGCTTTTTACGGTGCCTGGATCGAAAGAACTCGAAATTGCCTAGGAAAACGATGTTATCGCACGGAAAATAGCGCAACTTCAAAACGCGCAAGCACCTCCGCGAGATCGGCAAGCGGATCGACGAGTTGCTAAAATCCGACGATGTGGCCGCCCGCAAAGTCGACGGCAAGCCAATGGACGACGCGGCCCGCGCCTACATGGAAGAAGCCAAAGAGCAGATCGCGAAAGTGCTCGACGCCAAGGTGAGCGCAGGGGAACCGTAGCCGTAGAGCACGCGGCTCGCGTGCAGATACCTCATAGAGCGTAAGCGTGCCGTGTGAATCCTCTGCGACTAATTATTCAGCACGCGAGCCGCGTGCTCTACATTCAGCACGCGAGCCGCGTAATGTTTCAGCACACGAGCCGCGTGCTCTACATTCGGCCTAATTTTTCAGCACGCGAGCCGCGTACTCTACATTCGGCAATTTCCAGCAGGATGAGGCTTGCAACGCATGTCTAAAAAAACGACTGCCGATCGTCGGGCGATCTGGTTCTTGATGGGGTTGGTCGTCTCGGTCGTTTCACTTTATCTCGCATTCCGCGTGCAAGAGGTGCGGGCCAATCCGTTCGCATCGCGTAGTGGGTGGAGTTGGTTCGCCCAACCTTCGGAGGTGAATGCCGAAGCCCGGCTACCCGAACTCAGCGGCGACTTACACGGTCTCTCGGTCAGCCCGGACGGCCAAACGATCTGGTTGGTCGGGGCACAGCGCACCGTCTGTTACAGCCGCGACTCTGGACGAAGTTGGAAGCAAGTCACGTTGCCGATGTTCGATGGAGAAGGAACGCCGGAACCGACGATAGCGCCAGTCAAAAAAGAGTCGCCAAAGAAGGATGCGATGGTGGCCCCGTTTAGCCCGCATGTCTACGGACTCGATCCGCCAGTTGTGAAGAAAAAAATCGAACAAGATGCACCGCAGAAAACGGACTTCGCCGCGCCTCCCGTCGGCTCGGCGCTGACTGCCGTCAGTTTCACGCTGGATGGTCGCGAGGGTTGGATCGTCGGCACGCACGGCGTGTCGTTCCACAGTATCGATCGCGGTGACAACTGGACGCCGATTCGGTTAGTCGTCAAAGGCGCTACCGACGACACGCCACGCGATCCCAATAATTACAACCTGATTGCGGTGCGAGCGATGCCGGACCGGGTCGCCATGGCGGACAACAGGGGGTGCCTGTTCGAGTATTCGCAGAATAACCGGCAATGGGTTTGGATCAATCGAGGCAACGCGCCGTCAGCGGGTGCTTGGATCGACACGAATGGTTTCCCGTTGTTGGCGGGATGGACCGTTGATGGAAAGATTCACAAGTACGAGGGCGAGGATCGGAAACGC
This sequence comes from Limnoglobus sp., assembly GCA_043726085.1. GTDB lineage: Bacteria > Planctomycetota > Planctomycetia > Gemmatales > Gemmataceae > Limnoglobus. Next base: position 4,674 of record JAYSKW010000460.1, on the reverse strand, counting down.
AGTATCGTCGCGGAGGTTGGGGGGAAACTTCGCGGTATCACACGCACGGGTGAGGGAACGATCTGGGTCGTTGGCGAGAACGGGAAAATCGTCGCGATCCAACCACCCGCTGAGAAAGTATCTCGAACGAGTGGTGTCGCGACAACGCTCCAGTGCGTGGCATTCGCCGACGAACAACGCGGAATCGTCGGTGGCGACGACGACGTGCTGAGATACACGACCGACGGCGGGGCAACGTGGCCCGCGGCAACCGTGGATTGGCCCATTTTGAATGGCACCGATTCCAAAACGCCCTCGGTCCTCGCCGTTGCGCTGACGGGTACGGATGGTTGGGCCGTCGGCACGCAGGGGCTGTTGCTTCGCACGGCGGACGCGGGGCAGTCCTGGCATCGGTTTACCCGGCCGCAGTCGTCGGGTGGGTACCGTATTTTCGTTCCCGCACCGTGGCTGTTTTTGGCACTGGCGGTCGCGCTGGTCGGCTTCTGGAAATCGACTGAAGCGGTCGAGTACGAACGCGAAGCCATCGACGATTCGCTGACTCCCGACCGGCCACTGGAACCGGGGCAAGCCGACGTGATGAAGTTGGGCGAGATCGCCGCCGCGCTGTCCCGCTTTCTCCGCAACGAGAACACACTCCCGCCGCTGACTGCCGCCGTAACCGGGAAGTGGGGCACCGGCAAAAGCTCGCTGATGAACCTGCTGAAAAAAGACCTCGAAGCCATCGGCTTCTGTCCCGTCTGGTTCAACGCGTGGCATCATTCCACGAAGAACGAAGACCAACTCCTCGCCGGCCTGTTGGCCAACGTCATCCGCCAAGGAACGCCATCGTGGTTCAGCGCGGCCGGGCTGATGTTCTATTTCAAGCTCCTGTACACGCGGTTCCAACGGCTTTGGTTTCAACTGCTGATCGGTGCCGCACTGACAGCCGCCGCCCTGGCCTACTTCGGAAATACCAAAGCCCCCAATTTGAACTCGCTCGAGGCTTGGGGTAAGGCATTGTCCGCTGACACGAACAACAATCCCGTGATCTTCGGGGCGAGTGGGCTGATCGGTGTGATCCTGTTCCTTCGATCGGCTCGGCAAGGTTTGCAATCCTTCGGCGTGGACACTAGCGCCCTGTTGACGACCGTGGCATCGCGCTCGAACTTATCGACCCTCGACGCCAAGGCGAGCTTTCGCCTCACGTTCGCCAATCAATTTCGCGAGGTCACGACGGCACTGAACCCGCGAACGCTCGTCATCTTCATCGACGACCTCGATCGGTGTCGCCCCGAAAACGTCTTGGAAATCATGGAGTCGATCAACTTCCTTTCGAGTTCTGGCGACTGCTTCATCTTTCTCGGCATGGACCGCGACTACGTTCTCAAAAGCGTTGCGTTGGGGTTCGAGAAAGTCGCGGACGCCATGAGCGATGCGCCGGTCGGGAGTGCCGATGCCCGCGAAAACCGACTGCGATTCGCCGCCTCGTACCTCGAAAAACTGATCAACTTCGAGGTGCCGATTCCGACCACCGATGCGTTGAAGCGGCAAGAATTCTTACTCCCGAAAACCGACCCGGTGAAAGGCGAGCCGACGCGACCGAAGTGGCAGTTTCCATTCGCCGTTTGGAAGAGCCGACTGATGACATTCGCGCTGATCGCCAGCCTGCTCGTCCTGCCGCTCTGGGTTTACCACGCGCTAAAACCGACGCAACAACCGACGACGGGTTCCGCGGCGACGAAAGACAACGGGCAAGCATCTGGAGTTGGAAAACCGCCGCCGGAGCCGGTGGGCGACACGCCTGCGTTACCGGCCAACCCGGTCACGGCGTTCGCACCTGCGCCGCTTTCGGACAGTACACTGTTCTTCTGGGTGGCGGTCCTGGGAATCGCGGGGATGGCCGTGGTGGGCGTTGTTGGGCTACTCCGACAGCCGGATGTGGTCGTCCGCGATTCCAGCCAGTTCACGCAGGCTCTTCGCATCTGGATCGGTCAAATCACGGCCAAGCGCGAGACGGCCCGATCGCTCAAGCAGTTCATCAACCGGCTGCGTTACTTCGCCATGCGGATGCGAACCGACGAACCCGAACCGACCTACTGGGATCGGCTACTCTGGTCGACGGGAGTATGGCATCGCCCGTCCGCAACCCCATCGACGGATTTCAAAGAAGCCGACCTCGTCCAGTGGAGCGTCCTCTACGAGGTCTGTCCCGCCGCGCTGGAAAACGAGTCCGGCGTGCCAATTGAGATTGCGGACCTCATGAAAGCCCACGCGAAACAATTCGAGCGGAACCGCGAGAAGCGAGACGAGGAACGAAACCAGTTCCGCGACCTCACCAAAGGCTTCCAGAATTAGCCGCGCTTCGGCGAATTATGCCTCGACTGGCGCGGCCATTGCGGCGGCTTCTACCAGTTTGATCTTCTCGTCGAGAGCGGGCGAGACTTTGCCGGTGCCTTTGCACTTCGGGTAGTTCAAGCAGCCGAGGAAGTAACGTCCGCCGAAGCGGGACTTTTGCAAGCGCATCGGGCCGCCGCACTCGCCGCACAGGTCGGGGATCTCGACGTTCGGCATCTCCTTCTTCGGTGCCGGTTTCGGGATCAGATCCTTGAACTGCTCCTTCATCTCGTCGGTGAGGTTCTTGGAGTTGCGGCACTTCGGGTAGGCGGAACAGGCGAGGAACGGCCCGCGCGGCCCCTTCTTGATCGTCATTGGGCTTTGGCACTTCTCGCACTTGATGCCGATGTCGACCGGTTTGACGGGGTTGCCGCTCGCGTCGATGTCGACGATATTCTTGCACTTCGGGTAGCCGGTGCAGCCGAGGAACGGCCCGCGGCTGCCTTCCTTCTTCGCCATCGGTTTGCCGCACTTCTCGCACTTGTAATCGGTCTCGACCGACGACAACACGGGCTTGCCTTGTGCATCGAAGTTCATCGTCGTCTTGCACTCGGGGTAGCCGCTACAGCCGAGAAACGGCCCGGTCTTGCCGACGCGTTTGAACATGAACTTGCCGCATTTCGGGCAGGCGATGTCGGTGAGTTCGGGTTTCGGCCGCGCTTCCTCGCCCTCGCCCGGCTTGATGTACCGGCACGCCGATTCGTCGCGGTACCCGCTACACCCCGTGAATGGCCGCTTCGTCTTGCGGCTGATGAGCGTGATCAGTGGCTTGCCGCAATCGGGGCACTTCTCGCCCGTTTCGACGGCCTTCTGGACCGGCATCTTCTCCTTGGCGAGTGCCAGGCTCTTCGAGAACGGCCCCCAGAACTCGGTGAGAACGTCTTCGTACTTGCACTTGCCCGTTTCGATCTCGTCGAGTTCTTCCTCGAAGTGGCTCGTGAACTTCAAATCCATAACGGTGGGGAAGTGCTCGACGAGCAACTTCGTGACGACGATGCCGATGCCCGTGGCATAGAACCGGCGTTCCTTCTGTTCCACGTAGCCGCGGTCTTGGATCGTCTGGATGATGCTCGAATAGGTACTCGGACGGCCGATGCCTTCTTCTTCGAGCTTCTTAACCAACGAGGCTTCGTTGAACCGTGGCGGTGGCTGCGTGAAATGCTGCGTCTCGAACAGATCGAGCGCATCGAGCGTTTGCTTTTCGGCGAGGTTCGGGAGTTCGGTGTCTTCTTGCTTGCCCGGTGGCAGCACTTTGCGGTAACCGTCGAACTTCAGAATCCGCCCCGTGGCGCGGAACAGCCCCGGCCCCGCCGTGATCTCGACGCGGGTGACGGCGAACAGCGCGTTCGTCATCTGGCTTGCCACGAACCGGTTGTAAATCAGCGTGTACAACCGCAGTTGGTCGCCGAACAACCCGAGCGTTTGCGCCCGTTGGGGCGTCATCGTCGAATCGGTCGGCCGAACCGCTTCGTGGGCTTCCTGCGCGCTCTTTCCCGACGAGTACACGTTCGGCTTCGCGGGCAGATACTTATCGCCGTAAGCCACTTGAATGTGGCTGCGTACGGCGGTCAGTGCGTCGGCGGAAACCCGCGTACTATCGGTACGCATGTAGGTAATCAGCGCGACTTGGCCTTCGCCGCCGAGTGCGACGCCTTCGTACAGCCGCTGGGCGGCATCCATCGTGCGTTTCGTCGTGAATCGCAGGCGGATGTTCGCATCTTGTTGGAGCGTGCTCGTGGTGAACGGCGGACGCGGGCGTTGCGTTTGGTCCTTCTGTTCGATCTTGGAAATGATGTACGGCACGCCCTTCAGCGCGTTCGCGATCGCGTCGGCTTCGGCCTCGGTCGTCACGACGGGATCTTTGCCGTTCCACTTCGCCAATTCGGACAGGAACGAACCGTCGGGCGGGTTCGGCAGTCCCATCTTGGCGGGGGCGGCTGTCACCGGTACGTCATCGCCGGGCGTCGCCACATCGGCTTCGTCGGGTTCGACGTCGCCTTCGGCTTCCGCCGCCGCGCCGGGTGCCGGTTTTTTAACCACTTCGGCTTCAGCTTTCTCGCCCTTTTTCTTCGCGAGAATCTTGCTCTTGAGCGGGTCGGACTTCCACTTGATGCCGCTGTTTTGCGGCGCGAGCAGCGCGGTGATGTTCCAGTATTCTTCGGTGCGGAACGCGGCAATTTCCGCCTCGCGATCGACGATCACTTTGACGGCGACCGACTGCACGCGACCGGCGCTGAGGCCGTGCGTGACCTTGTCCGAAAGCAGATTCGACAGCGGGAACCCGACGACGCGGTCCATCGC
>JAYSKW010000459.1:0-6260 GCA_043726085.1 Limnoglobus sp. | reverse complement strand
GAACACCGGGTCACCCCAGTTCCCGTCCTTGTCCTTAGCCATTACGATGCCGTGGCCGCCCCGCCCGCCGATGACGAACCCCGCCTTGATGACGCGCGGGATAATCGCCACCCCTTGCGCGTCGGCCAGTAGCGCAACCGGAATGCCCTTCAGTGGAATCTTGGTCAAATCATCGAGAACCTCCGCCGCATGCTCCAACGTTTTCTCGTTGCTCGGTGGCAAAGCGGAAGCGGGGGCGACAAAGAGAGCGAGTGTGAAACCGACGAGCAGGTAGAGTCGCATAAGGAAATCCTTTTCGTTAAGGGCGGTATGCCCGACGGTAATAAATTCATGCAATCGCGGTGCCGTCCCGGTAATTCCGGCCTTTAAGATTAACCGCCATATTAGGCGGGCAAAATGTTTAGTCTGGGCAGTTCGGGTCGCTTCGCTTGATAGATGAGGGCGTGCAAAGCGGGCGGCGAAGGCAACATCGTCTCAACCGATCAAAGCAAGGATCTTCGCAATGGTTCGGGCATTGGGCGGATGAATTGCATTTTTTGGCCCGTCTACGCTGTCTACGTCTACGGTATTGCCAAACTCAGTACAAAAAGCCCATTACCGTAGACATCGACGTGGCAAAGTGATTCGGCGTAAGGAAGCGAGTTGGTGCCACTAATTGTCGATCATGACTGCCTGCTTCCAACGAAGGGTAAATGCACGCTGGGCACCCTGCCAAAAGTGACTTGTGGTAACTCAACGCAACCAAAAACTGTTCCAGTGACGTGGCCGACGCTATCCGAACCGCTCAAGGCGGTGATTCGAGCGATGATCGCAAGTGCCACGGGTTCGCTCGATGGCAAACGGTATGTGTCGGCCTACATTTTGTGTAACGCAATTGTAGCATCGGGGAACAAATAGGGTGGGCATCGGCAAGTGAATTCCAAATGGATCGGTTGTTTGGGATAAAAAGTGAGCGATTCCATTCATCGCGACAACGGAGCCGAAGTCACTTCCGATCAACGCACCTATCTTAGTAAGCACGATCTGTTAGAAAGCGAAAAGTGTTGTCGGTCAGTTGTCCGCACCTAAACGAACAGCTATCACAACATTTCCACCGTAAATCGATTCATTTTGAGACACCCGACGACAAACGAATTGAGATTGCTATGGATGCAGAAAAAGTGCGATGCCCGAAATGCAAGAGCGTCATGGGAATGACGCGCGGCATAAAAATAAACTGCCCCACATGCGGCGAACTGCTCGATTTCCCGATGTCACTCAAGAAATCCACATCCGAAACGACAATACCTGAGAAAGAAACGACCGCGTCGGGTGGGTGGGAAAGAGACGTTCCGCATTGTCCTTCGTTACCTAGCGTTGCGAAGAAAGACATGGCGGTACCTCCACGAGCCACGAACAATCCACCAACGGAAAAGCCGATACCAACGACTAAACCGATGCGTCTGCCGATATTGCTGATTTCAGTGATTATAGTAACGATTGCGGTAGTCGGTTCTGGAGTTGGGATCCTAATGATTATGCCAAAATCGGATCCGGCTAAGCCTATTGACGAGTTGGCGAATTCGAGCACTGAATCCAAAACGGAAGAGCCGAAACCGAGCAAAGATCGCGTAGCGGTGCTAAAAGAGCTACGAGAGTTCGGCGATTTAAAGCCCAACGATCGCACGGCACTCGACGATCTCTTTCCGTTTCTGTTCGGTGACGATGCGGAAATTCGAGCGATGGCACTCCAAGTCTTGCGTAGAATCGCTGGGGTGAACGGCTTCGATCGAACCGTGTTGGCCGAAGCGATCCAATCGAAGCGATTGGAACCTCAGCTTTATGCGGCTTTGGCATATACGAAGTTGCCCGCCCCTGCAGAAGCGCTGGAAAGGCTACGCGAGTTTTTGGTGGCGAAAGAAGAAGGGGATGGCAAACACGTGGAGTTGAGAATTGCCTCTCTGCGAGCGATAGCAAATAACAAACTCGATTCCTCATCCAACAATCGCATTCTCCCAACGGTAATTCAGTTACTTGATGACAACGCCGGTTTGGTGGCGGATGAATCGACTAAAACGCTAGAGCTTATCTTGTACCCAATCACTCTCAAAAAGCTGGAGCCACTCGTCAATGTCGTCGTTCGCACGGAAGAGGATTGGAACAACGAAGTCGCAAGTAGGCCAGCGCATTTGCGAAGTTCACCGGAAAATGGGCGGATACGGGCCGCTCAAATCCTCAAGCAAATCGTCGTAAATAAGTCTAACCGAGATGGATTATTTAGTTATGAATGGACGCGCGGCCTGTTCTTTCCCTTGCTGAAGAAGCAAGATCCGAGATTGCAATTGATTGCGCTTGAGGCATTGCGAGATTGGAAACGTGCTGCGGTCGAATGCATACGGCCTGTCGTCAAGCCCTATCGAGAATCTGAAGATGCCGAATGGAAGTGGAAAGACGATTACTATCAGGGAATTCTCGATCTGGCATCGTATTCGAAGACGCAAGCCGTTCGTCTCGAAGCTGTCAAAGCGATTGGCGAGATGGGTTCGCGGAAAGGCGGACGACTGAAACGGCTTGCCGAACTCGTTTTCAACGAGATCATCGACGTCGATGTCATTGAAGTTCTCAACCAGATTGCGGCGACCGATCCCGATGACAGAGTTCAGGTGGCGGCAATAGAAGCGATGATGTCGCTCATTCGAATCGATCCGCGTCCGAGTGACCTCGCTATCTTGGTGAAATGGGTCTCTAAAGACATCACGGCCACTCTACGCGGTTCCGGTTCCCCATTGCTATCGGGTGCGAAACCACTGGCCGCTGGGCAACCTGATTTCAGAACGACGGTAGTCGAGTTGTTGCTCGATGTGATCCGGCTGACGAAACGGACGACTCCACTTGCGGTTCCAAAACTTGCGGTTGAAGTCGGTCCTTTGTTGATCGAAGTACTTCGGCAAACGTCTACCGATAGCGGTGCGAATGACAATTTGCGTTTGTACGCCTTGAATGCTCTCACCGAACTGGGACCTCAGATCAAAGACCCGAAAGTGGTCGATCACAAAGTGGCAATCGATGCCATGCAAATGGCAATCGGCCTCCTGATTGCGGAGGGGGCAAATGTCAGTCCGGCTCCAGAGGGTGAGGTGGTTGCATCGAAAAATATCGCGCAAAAATTATTGCAGTTTACCGTGTGGATCGAAACCGATGGCGGAAGCGGTTCGGGTAGCGTTATCGCTGGTGGTGACAAACCACTGATCCTCACGAACCACCATGTGATTCGAGACGCCAGAACGATTCGCGTAATATTTCCAGTGTTGGGCAGTAACAAAGAAGTGATTGGAAGTGCGCAACATTATTTCGACAACGAGGCTTCATTACGTAAGTCCCGGCAATTTCAAGTTGCCACAGTCGTGATCGACAAACCGTCGAAAGATCTCGCAATACTGAAACTGTCATCCTCGCTACCGGACGGTGCTTTCCCGGTGCGACGAGCGAGCAGCAGTGCCAAGACGGGCCAACCGCTTTTCTCTCGCGGTATGTCGGGGGTAAAAGATGGCTCGTTATGGCGGTATTCGGATGGCAAATGCCGAGCTGTGATCGCGAACCGTTCCATCGATTTCCGTGATGAACGCAACGTGAGTGCGAACATGATCGAACATACATGCCAGATCAACCCCGGCGATAGTGGTTCCGGTATCGTCAACGAAGCGGGCGAACTCGTTGCTGTCAACTTCGCTTCTAAAACCACCAGCAATAATGTCAATTTCGCAATCGATCTTTCCGAAGTCGATCAATTAATCGCAAAAATTCGCGACACCAATACGACGGCAAGCCCACAACAAGCGGAACCTGCAAACAACGCAGTTATGCCTACTGGAAAAGTGCAGAAAGCGGCCAGCGATCTGTTACAAGTAATAGGCATACCTTCCATCCGTCCGCTGTCCGCAGCACTTGCAAAAAATCCTGGCGTCGAACAATTCCAGCGGATCTGCCATTTGTTGAGAGAGTTTGCTCGTCAACCCGATCCGGTTGTACGGGTGGAATTGCTATCGATTGCTCCGCTCCATTTGTGTCGCATCGGTTCGGAGTCCGACAACGAACAAATTCGCGAAGCCGCATCGAGTACGATCGCAGAAATCGGCGGGATGGAAATCGTCGATCAACTTAAGCTTCTGACGATCTTCAGCACGATTCCCGGTCCCAAGCCGCATTCGGGTATACGGTCGTGGGCGGTGAAGACACTCGGGCGGCTCGACCCCGAAAAGCTGTTCGAGATCAAAGAGGGCAAGACGGTCAGCAAAGTGAAAGATGTCTCCGAATTCTTGCGGGATATGCATCTGTTTGAGAAGAACAGTGAGATCAATGGCCTTGCCTCCAACGGACAGAAGAACCTGACGAAACCCGGCGTGAAATAGCACGCGTGGCTTCTGATAACCTGCATATTCGCGGTCGATAGGCTTGACGGATCATTACAACTATAGACAATGAATGTTCTGCAAAGCCACTTTTCCGCATGAGGTTCTTCCTTGACGCCCACCCAAGGTACTTATCACTTGCTTCCTCAAACGACCTGCCCGCACTGCTGGGGCGTGTTTCCGTCGACCGATGCGTTGGCGGTGGCGTGCCACGAAGATTTGCGCGGCGACCACAAAGCGGGCAACGACGAGATGATGCGGTTCCTGCCTAGCCGCTTTGCCATCGATGGTACGCCGATCGACGCGCAGGGGCTATCGTGCCCCGAACTTGCCTGCCCGCACTGCCACCTGAAAATCCCCGAAGCGGCGCTGATCGATCCCGCACTGGTGGTGTCAGTGCTTGGGTCGCCATCGTGCGGGAAGTCGTTCTTCCTGACGGCGTTCACGTATGCGGCGCGGCAGCAGTTCCCGAACTCATTTGGTATGTTGTTCAGCGATGCCGATCCCGCTGCCAACAATGCACATGCGGAAAACGAGCGATCGTTGTTCCTCTCCGACGATCCCGACCGCATTACGCCGTTGGGGAGCCTCATTCGCAAAACGCAACTCAACGGGAGTCTCTATTCGTCCGTGTCGTACGGTTCGCACTCGGTTCAGTACGCGCGGCCCCTGATGTTCTCGTTGCGAACAATGCCGCAACACCCCGGCCACGGGAAATCGCTCGACCGTCTCGTGGCGCTTTACGACAATGCGGGAGAGCACTTTCGCCCTGGTGCCGACAGTGCGAATGCCCCTGTGACGAGGCACATTACCCAGGCCGCATTCCAACTGTTCCTGTTCGACCCGACGATGGACCCGCGCTTCCGGCAACGCCACAACCTCGTCGTGCCGACATCGGGCGGGAACGAACGCCAGGAAACGATTCTCAGCGAAGTCGCCACGCGCTACCGACGCCTGAAAGGTTTGCCGCCCGCCGCCCAAACCGACACGCCGTTACTCGTGATTCTGACCAAATCCGACACGTGGTCGCACCTCGCACCGAAAGCGGTCAACGGCACGCCATTGCTGAAAACCACCAATAATCTGGCCGCACTCGATCGGAATGCCGTACAATCGCGGTCGGACGAACTGCGGACGCTGATTTTTGAAGCCTGTCCCGATGTCGTACGGGCCGCCGAGGCGTATTCCTCGCGCGTCACGTACTTCGCCGTCAGCGTGCTGGGTACGAAAATCGAAGCGGTCGAGGTCGATGGCGTGTTACGCGGTGCAGCAAGGCCACGCGATTTGAGGCCGCATGGCGTGCTCGTGCCATTCCTCTACGGGTTGCGGCAGAGCGTTCCCGAACTGGTACTCACGGCGGCATCGAAACCGAAGGAAAACGGCGATCCGACTCAGCCCGGCCCGGCCGAACGCAAACCGAAGGCGAAATAGCGTTATGGCCTTAGAACTCGCGTATACATCGGCCGCGCGGGGATTGTTCCCCGGTACGAGCGGCTTCTGCACCGTCGGCATGACCGAAGGAATGCCGAAGCCGCTCGTCGAATTTCTGGAGTCGCTCAGCAACAACTACCGCGAACTCGGCGATGGCCGCGCGGAACCGGTTGCGATCTCGTTCGTGAAAGGCCGAGCAGCAGGCAGTATCGTGCGGGTACTTTCGCGGAACGTGGCCGCGCCGAAAGATTACACGGGGCGAACGAACAACTTCGCGCAACATGCCATCGTCGATACCCACGACCGGCAAGCGGCCGATAATCCCGCAATCGCAGCGGGAACGAGCTTGTTCGCTACGAACTGGGACGGCATGGTCGGAATGTTCCCCATGCGGAAACTGCCACCGTCGAATTCAGCCGCCACCGGCAGGCACTGGCAACG
>JAYSKW010000458.1:0-4292 GCA_043726085.1 Limnoglobus sp. | reverse complement strand
GGCGCAGCCTTCGCACAAGTGTAGCTCGGCGAATTGATCTTCGCCGATCACGTCGGTGATATGGTAAGTCGCCGCCTTCGGGCACCGCTCGCACTTCATTTTCCCGCCTCATGGTGTCGTTCTGATGATTCTAGTCGTGGAACTGACCAGACGGAAGGGTGACCGGACGTGTACTAGTGGACAAGTACTGTGAAACGTCGACATCTGAGCTGCAAAAGCGGAATTCGGTATACTATGGCGGCGTGCCTTTGCCGTCGCGGAGGTAGTCGCCGCGACCGGCGGCGTACTCTTCGGCGGTCATTGTTTCGAGGTCGACCGCTTGCGTGCCTTGTTCGAACAACTTGCGCAGGTACGGCACGCACCAGCCGCAGCCGGTGCCTGCGCCGCCGCATTGCGAGAGCTGGCTGGCCACACGCGGCGTTTGCGTTCGCAAGTAGTTGACGAGCTTCCGCTTCGAGATGCGGAAGCACAAACAAACGGGGTCGTCCAAATTCATCGCGGTCCCTTCCGAATAGATCAATAGCATCGCGGCGATGACCTGTGGCGGGATTATACCGCCGCCACGCGGTCTTCGTGCAACTTCAACCCCGGTGACTTGTGGATCGACCCGTCGTACTCTGCGGATTGGGCCGCGTCGGCTGGCGGATTCTCGAACAACTCCGTGCCTCGGGAATACCGGTTTCGGTAATCTCGATGAACGACCCCGACGATCCGCGATTGCAGGGCGTGCCGTTTATTAAAGGCGACTGCCGACGCCCAGAGTTGCTCGAACGAGCAGGGCTTTCCACCGCTCGCGGCGTCGTCATCGTCACCAGCGACGACCTCGTGAACGTCTCCACGGCGCTACTCGTCCGGCAACTCAACCCCGATGTGCGGGTCGTGTTGCGCATGTTCAACCAGAACCTCATCCCGCGTTTCGGTGCCGCCGTTCGGAACATGGTCGCGCTCTCGGTGTCCGCACTGACTGCGCCACTGATCGCGCTGACCGCACTCACGGGCGACGCGCTCGGGGCGTTCAAACTTGAAGACGCACCGCAACAGGTGGCGGAACTGCTGGTGACGGGCGATTCGCCACTGATCGGCAAAAAACTGTCGGAGATTGCGTCGAGCTACAAGCTGCTGATATTTGCGCACAAATCCGCAGACCAGCCGATGACGCTCTGGCATACTACGCCGGGTGAAATTGAGGTGTCGGCAGGCGATACCATCGTGGCGTGCGGCAGCCCGGAGAATCTCGCCCCGCTCACCGATAGTGACCGCGACGACTTGCTCGGCAACGTCCGCTGGGCGGGCTGGATACGCCGGCAGTTGCGCACCGTGCGACGCTCGCTATTGTCCATCGATTTATCGGTCAAACTCGCCAGTCTCGGGTTGTTTCTGATCCTTTTTTTCAGCACGCTCGTCTTCCGGTTCGGCGTCGGTGTGGGTTGGGCCGAGGGCATTTATCAGACGGTCAGCATCGTCGCGACGGGTGGCGATTTGCACGGCGAGAACCGCGATGGCTGGGTGAAAGTCTTCCTGAGTATTCTGAAAGTGGCAGGGGCCGCGCTGCTGGCGGTGTTCACCGCAATCATCACGCAGTATCTCATTCGTGCGCGGCTTGGTGGCGCACTTGAGATGCGGAAAATCCCCGATAGCGGGCACATTGTCGTTATCGGGTTGGGCAACGTCGGCTTCCGTTGCGTCGAGGAACTCGTCAAGCTCGGCCACTCGGTGGTGGCCATCGAATCGGTGAACGACAACCCGTTTGCGGCAACGGTACGGCGGATGGGCGTGCCCGTAATCATCGGCGATGCCACGATCCCCGAAGTACTCCGGCAAGCCCGCGCCAACACCGCACGCAGCGTGATTGCCAGTACGGAATCCGAGTTAGTGAACCTCGAAGTGGCGTTGCTCGTTCGCGAAGAAAACCCGAATCAGCGGGTGGTGGTGCGGCTAAACGATCCCGAATTCGCAGATACGGTGCGAAGTGCAGCGAACATTAAACACGCGGTCTCGGTGCCGAGTTTGGCGGCCCCCGCGTTCGTGGCGGCGCTGTTCGGGGATCGCGTTCAAACGCTGGTGACCGTCGGTGAAAGCACGGTGGCCATCGTCGAGATTCTGGTTCAGCCGAACGACCCATGCCTGAACGAGCAGACGCTCGTCTCAGCGATGATCGACTATCGCTTCCTGCCGATCGGCCTCAGCGGGCGCGCCGCATTCGCAACCGATGGCGTACCGAAAAACGTCCGGCTCCGCGATGGCGACCACCTGACCGTGGCGATCGATTTGCCCGACATGGAGAAGTTACTGCGGCGAACGCCCGTCGCGAAGTTCCGCAAAGTCATCGTCGATTCGTACCCGATCACCGCTCGCGCCGCACTCACCGCAATCGCAAGAACCCGCCTCGGCGAAGCGCAAAACGGCGTCAGCCCCGTAATCGGGGCCACGCCATTCACGTTGGCGAGCGACTTAACTCAGGGCGAAGCGGATGAGTTGGTGAGCCTGGTATCGCGTGAAAAAGTCGAAGCCCACGTGGAGTAGTGCAGTGGGAATTTATACTTCGAGCGGGGTGATTCGATACGTTTTTGTTAGCCCGACGCGCCAGCGAGGCGAACCCACGAGAAGGTACGAAATCGCAGAAACGATGGTAATCCCTCGCTAGCGCGTCGGGCTAATCAAGAATGGATTAGTGAGACTGGCAAAGTGTCATTTTCTACCGTGCGAAGTATAGCTTCCGCGGTTGGCAAGAGCGAGATTTGTCGCGATTACCGATGCAAAAAGGCGTAACTTCTCGCGTTTCGACACTTCGGGACGTTGCTTCCAGACGTCGTGCTCGATGCGTTCGATGGCGTTCAAGATTGCTTCGCCGCCACGGATGAACAGATCGATATCGATGCGCAATCGGGGCGGGATCTTCGGTAACAGCGGCTTGCCACGATTGAATAAGTCGCGGGTACGCTCGATTTCAAATCGCATCAGTTCGCGGAACGCCGGTGTCATTTTTCGCGAGTGCAGTTCTTCCAAAGAATACCCGAAACGGCGACGATCTTCCTCGGGGATGTAGATGCGACCGATCGTCAGATCGCGTGCCACATCTTGCCAGAAGTTCGCGAGTTGCAGCCCCGTGCAGACAAAATCCGACAGTGCGGCCCGCTCGGCGTCGTAGCAATCGAACAGGTGCAGTACGAGGTGCCCGACGGGGTTCGCGGAGTTTCGGCAGTATTGCAAAAGCTCGTCGAAAGTCGTGTAAACGGGCTTCGTTTGATCTTGCCGAAACGCGATAAGCAAATTTTGAAACGGCTCCGGCGGGATCGCTTTCGCGCGGATCGTCTGTTGCAGCGAGATCATCACGGGGTGTTTCGGCGTGCCATCGTAGCAGGCTTGCAGTTCGCGTTGCCACCATGCGAGCAACGACAGTGCAGTATCGCCGCCGCCCGATTCGTCGGCGAGATCGTCGGCCCAACGGCAGTACGCATAGACCGCATAAAAGTGTGAAAGCAGCTTCCGAGGAAGCAGTACCGATGTCACCGTGAAGTTTTCGTAGTGCGACCGCGCGACGCGGGCGCAGTACGAACGGGCGAATGCCAGCGAGGGGCAGTCGCCCCCCGCCGGTCCCCAACGGCGAAGTTCCGAAGCAAAATCCCAGGCCACGTTACTTCTTCGGTTCGAGGATGCGAATCTGCGTCGAGAGCTGGAACGGCAGGCCGTCGATGTCGAAATCGATCTCCATGAAGAACGCGGTGAACTCGGTCGCGCTCGGCGTCACGGACACCGAACCGGCCTTATCCGAGATCACTTCGATGTCGCTCGATTTCCACTTCGACTTGCGGAAATCGCGTGTCGCCGAAGTCGCGATCCAACCGCGTGCTCCCTTGGCAGCCGTATCGGATTCGACCGCGAGTTTCGCCATCGCGCCATCGTCGCTGTGCTTCCAGGTCAGCTTCGGCATCGCTTTCTCGAGGATAATGTGCCGACTGAAGGCCGCGAGCGTGTTGACGGCTTGCATCTGGAATGGATCCTTCTTCGTGCCTTCGACGTTCGGATTTTCTTCGGGGCGTAAACCGTGGCCCGCGTTCGCAACGTAGCAAAGGTATTTCTCGCCCTTCAGGTCGTCCCAATAGATGTTAGTCGAGTCTTGCGTCCAGTACGGATCGTTGGTGCCGTGGATGAGCATTTTCGGCAAGGTCAGCGTTTCGCGATACACCCACGGATCGACCATCGACCACAACTTTCGAGCTTCTTTCGTGTCGGGTAACGGCAGGAGTTTGCGCTCTTCATAATCGACGATTTGCTCGCTGTAGCGGCCGAAC
>JAYSKW010000457.1:0-7413 GCA_043726085.1 Limnoglobus sp. | reverse complement strand
AACGAATTGTCCACCGCCGCCAACGTGATGAGCCGGATCGCCTGGCGGGTGCGGGCCCCGTCGATCCCTAATACCGCATCGGCCCGGAACGAGCCGCCGTCCGCGAACACGCCCGGTGCGCCGCTCTTGCGCGTAGCCTTCAAGTGGGCGCGGTACTGGTTCATCAGGGCAGAAATGAGATATTCATCCGTACCTTTGCCGTCGTCCTGGGCGACGAGCTTGCGGAATTTGTTGAGAGCTTCGAGGTAGGTCGGCCCGTTCGGCGCGTCGTCGGGGTCACGGGCGAGGAAGTGTCGGATGAACTATCCGAGGTATGAAGCCAACGGTTGGTTCATAGGCAGCGGTGCGATTGAGAGTGCGTGCAAGACGGTAGTGAATGCGCGGCTGAAAGGCACGGGCATGCGGTGAAGCGAATCCTCGCATGTTGAACAAATGTCCCACCAACAAATGTGACGCCTGCCCGGACGTCAACGCCGGAATTCGCCGCGCCGCGCAGACTTCGTAGTGGGAACGAGTGTGCGTCACCCATTCGCAACGTCACAAACTCGTCCTGTCCACGCGCTCCGCTACGCAAAGCTCCGCGTCGCGGCGAATTCCGACCGTCTCATCGCCAGAAGTAATGCCATTCGTACGATTGCTCGGCACTCTGGCCCGGTGCCAGCTTTGCGGTCCAGGTGACGCGACCGACGCCATTGAAATGGCTCCACCACGCGGGCCACGAGTAATAGCCGTACCAGCCCGGTCGGTAGGAGGGTTGCAAGCCATCGTCGTCTTCCAGCAGGTTAACCATCTCGGCCTTCGCACCCTCGCCCGCTTTGTCGACGTTACCCAAAACGTAGCGGGTCACTTCGACTTCAATCGGTTTGTTGCTCTGATTCGTGAGTTCCAGTGAACTCGCGATGTCGATACGCCAGAATGCTTCGTTGTTGAAGTTGGCGACGTTCGGCGTCCGCTTGCTCTCTTTGTCCTTCTTCTTGACGCGCACATCGACTGCGGTCGTCAGCGTGAGATCGACACTGCCGCCCTTCGAGGTGTAGGTCATCATCGCCTGCGCGAGAACTTTGCCGTCGCGGAGGATCAGTGCGGGAGCCGTCGTCAGCGGTTGGGCATTGCCGTTCGTTAGCCGTAACTTGTGCATGACTTTCGCCTCGCTCATCAGCTTCACGAGTTCGGCGGCTTGCGCGTTATTCGCATGTTGTTTGAACGATTGCGGTGGCGAGTAGGGAACGTCGAGCGTGTAAAGATCCTTGTATTCGAGCGTATGTTGGGAAATCGGTAACACCATTCGCTGTCCTTTGGCGAGCGTCACATTCTTCACGGTGAACACGAACAGATCTTCATTTTGGCTGCCCGCCACGCCGACTTCCGGACCGAGATTCACAGGTGCATGAGCGCCCGCGCGGACCTCGCCGCCGCGCGCGACTTGCGTCATCATCGAGTTGCTCATCGCGTATTGCGTCGAGGCATCGGTCTGAAAATACGTCGAAAGTTGGGCGAGTGCCCCCGTGAGTGCGATCGGGTCGGTCGTCTCCTTGAAGTAGAACGACGGCACGCCGATGACGAGATTGACGGTGGCGTCTTTCAGGTCGGTCAACTCGTTCAGCAGCGTGGCCTGAAGTTTGACGACGGCTTTTCCGTTGGCATCGAGTTCGATCCGATAGTTGGGGATCCAGCGAATGCCTTTCTGCACGTAGGCCATGCCGACCTCGGCCGAGTTCGCGGGTGGTTGGCCCGCCCAGTCGAGCTTCATCGTGAGCAGGTTGCGGAATTCTTCGTCGCTCACTTTCGTGTCGTACTTGCCGACGAATTTGACGTCGGTGATGTGCTCGACCGGTACGGCCCGCGTGCCTTCTATGGTTTTCAGCAGCAAGATGTTGCCCTTAACCGGAACGTGCTCGGTACCCGTCGGCGGTAATGTCGCATCGAGTTCCTCCGATGAGCGCGAGAGGAACCGGACGATCGTCGCGGGATACGCGGGCTTCACGCCTTCGGAGATGATGACTTCGGCACCGAGGTTGGCTTCGATCAACTCGCGTAACGTGACCGCAGTACGTTCGATTTTGACGCGCCGCCGACCAGCGGTGACACTTTGAAGTGTCGCCTTCTTGTCGAGGCTGTACGGCCAGAACGTCCCCAACACGGGACTGGGCAGCAAGTCGAGGAGTACGTTCCCCGAGGCATCGACGGGCATCTTTCCCTGATGGATGACATAGGCATGTCCATCCTTGAACACCGTGACTTCCTTGACCGGCATCTTGGACAGCGCCCCGAGCGGAGCCGCCGGTTCCGCACGGCTGTTTCCGCACGCAATTATCAACAGGAGTAAGGCCAAACGAATGCGGAACATGACGCACCTCTCGATCCGGGTGGATGTGACATCGAACACCGCAAGTATACCTGCGGCGTCGAGAGTTCGGCGCAACAGTTCAGTAACGAGCGGGAGCAACCGGCAGTGTGGAAATGATAACCGTTCACGGTCCAGTTTGTATTTTCGCGTCGTCGTCCGTCAACTCACACCCAAAACGTCAGCTCCAAGATTGCAGCAATTGCCGTTGGCTTTCGGAGGTCTAATCGAGAATGCAAATCAGGTCGAGGGGTTTTGTTTTATCGAGTATTCCAATTCTGTATTGCACCTTTGCAATCAACTCGACTGGGCTTAGGTTTTGAGAAATACTCGCATGATGAATCCTGTCGAAAGCGGCTCCGACGAGGGGGGCAACGGCTCGGACGCCGGCTTCCAAAACGATAGAATCAGTCCGTGCCCCATGTGCCACCATGTTGCGTAACCGGTAGAGCCGTCTGAATGCACACTCGATATAGTGATTGATCCGCTTGATCGTGTTTACCGGGTCTGCCATTAGCTGCACCATTCGCTTCGTTCCGGCTTCATCTTCTAATCGCCCGAACCGTGGAGAAGGATGACTCAAAAGGCGGTGCATGATTTTCTCGCATCGCTCTTTGTTATTTACCGCGTCTTTCAACTCCCCAGCCAAAAGATCTTTGTTCGACTTGGCGTAAGAGTATGCCAGCGTAGTCAGTTCTGCACGCACAAATGAAGCAGTCACCAGGGCGGCGATCCGAACCGCAGTTTCTATGCGATTTCCGTCTTCGGCTGGACCCATCGACAATGATTCCAATGCTGCCCACCCACTCGTGACGGCGGCTGAGGATGGGCCGTGGTCGAGTTCCGCCAACAACGCGATGGCCCGCGCGATACTCGGATTAATGTCGTCGGCCGAGAAGATTTTATCCTCACGTCTGATTGAGGCGACCTCGACGCCACGGTTGGGGGGATCGATTGAGACACGCTCTGGAGACCCCGAGAGCCAAAAATAGCCCAATGATTCGATCGGCCGTCTGGCACCGAGCATGGCACGGTCGCGGATTGCCACGAAGTGTGCGGCGGCGGTTTGTTCTGCAGCGAATCGATCCAGGCAGCTCAGCCTGAATGTTACGGCACCGTTGGCACGTTCATTCGCGTGGAAATCCGGCACACTGTTCTGCTTCATCCACTCGACCAGTTTAGCGCCTGGCATCCAACCGGACGACTGCGTCTTACCGCTGTCGGGTGCAGAGATTACTGGAAAGACGGCCTGATATTCGACGCTTGCCTGAACCGCGAGTGCCTGGAGATCACGGATCAGGTCGCCTGCTGTTTTCACAGTCGAGGTGGGAGTCAGCACGGCAGCTTGGATTCTGTCAGCGACGGACTTTCGGCTGTGTCCGCGATTCAGGAGATGGCTGACAACGCACCGGGCGCACTGCTCAATAACAGAGTCGGGCACGCCCTTGTCAATGGAGGCCGCCCAGCGTGAGAGGTAATTCTTTTCTATGTCAGTAGCAGCTTGTTCGATGGTCGCTGCGGCGAGTGAACCCGGGGTAATGACCGACTTAGCGTTCAAAAAATCTTGGAGATATTTGCGTGCCTTCGGGTCACCTGCACCAGGATCTTTTCCAATCGAAATGGAGGTCGATTGCTGGAGATTCGACAGTGAGCTATCCGACAGAATTCCGTCTCGCCTTACTGCGGAGGCCTCAAGGACTTCTCGAAGTGAGGTTAGGGCTGACACCGACCAGAGCGATCGGTTCCATGCACTCGGAGGACGGGAAAGCTCGCGCATCCGGATGGCCAAAATCAGTTCGTTGTCCTTGACCGTAGGCATAGGTGGGTGTATTCTAACATTACCAATCTAAAGGGCGACCCCGTGGTCGGGTAAAACCATCACCGATAGCCCCATTATTCCAAGAGGACGGGAATACTCCCGTCCTCTTGTCTTTTCACCCGCAACTCTCGAAACGAATTTGCGTTTAGATCAATCTGTTTCTATTCTCTCACTACGCTGTCCCCAACTTCGACTTGGCGAATGCGGCGGAGCCGATGATTCCGGAATCGTCGCCGAGTGCGGCGGCGACGCACGACATGCCTTGGATGGCACCGGGGAGCGTGTAGCGTTGGGCGATCTCCCAGATTCGCTCGATGAACGTTTCGCCGAGTGCGAGTGTGACGCCGCCACCGATGACGATGATTTGCGGGCTGAGTAAGTTCACGACACTCGCGATTGCGGCCCCGAGTGCGCGGGCGGCATCGTCGATGAGGAACACCGCAATCGGGTCGTCTCGCTGATAATACTCGGCGAGTTGCGAGCTTTTGACTTTCTCGAGGTCGATGCCCTTCCACTCTTTCCGCACCCGTTTCGGCGAATCGTCGAGGATTTCCTTCGCGCGTTTCATTTGGAACTTGCGTCCCGCAATCGACTCGAGTTCCGTCCCGCGACGCCAGTGGATGATGATGTGGCCGATCTCGCCGGCGTGGCCGTTGAAGCCGTTGAACAATTCGCCGTTGAGGATGAGTCCGCCACCGACGCCGGTGCCGACGAAGATGCCGAAGACGTTTTGCGCCCCCTTCGCTGCACCGTGTGCGAACTCGCCGTAGGTGCCCATTCGCACATCGTTTTCGAGGACGATCGGCCAGTTCCACGTGGGGGGTAATAGGGGTTTGACGTCCAGATCGCGCCAGTCGAGGTTCGGAGCGAAGCGGACTTTGGCGACGCCCGGTTCGATTTGTCCGGGGATGCCGAAACCCATCCCGGAGATTTGGCTCGGGTCGATTTTCGCTTCGAGCAATACGGAATCGACGGTCTGTGCCACGCGGGCAAACACGCCGGCGGGGCCGTTTTCCGCGCCGGTGGGGGTCTTGGCACGGGCGAGCAGTTTCATCGAGTCATCGAATAGCCCCGTCAGAATTTTCGTACCGCCGAGATCGACGCCAATCCAGTACGCATCGCTCATGAACGTACCCCACGGTGTGCAATAGTTATCATGAGGTCATCATAGTCTGTCGCCCCGGTTGCGGAATGGCGCACGTCGCGTGCATCGTTAGCGATCGAGTTCCCGTGCGGCATCGCGCGCGTTTGCGACGAATGCGCGGACTTTGCCGGGGTCTTTCACGCCGGGTGAAATCTCGACCCCGCTCGCGACATCGACGCCCCACGGTCGCACGGTGCGAATCGCCTCGGCGACGTTATCGGGGTTCAACCCTCCCGCGAGAATCCACGGCATGCCAGGGTCGAAACCGACGAGTAATTCCCACGGTGCGCGATGCCCGGTGCCGCCCATTTCACCGGCGACGTACGAATCGATGAGGACCGCCGATGGCGTGTGGCCGCGCTCGCGCATCTGCTGAATGAATGCGTGAATCGCAACGAGCGAAGCGGCATCTTTGACGCGAAATGCGGGGAGGTGCGCGAACGGGAGACTGTCGTCGTTCGGCGGAAAATCGTCGTACGTTTGGATGCTTCGCAAGCCGAGTTGGAACGCGATTGCGGTCGCGCGCCGTAGTGGCATTTCCACGAACACGCCCACAGGCGCGACGAACGGAGACAGCACGCGAAGGATCGCCCCCGCGGCATGCGGATCGAGGTACCGCGACGACTTCGGGTAGAAGTTCAAGCCGATAGCATCGGCACCGACTTCGGCGGCGAACGCGGCATCGGCGGGAGTGGTGACGCCGCAGATTTTCACGCGGATCGGCAAGGGTTAGCTCCGTGTATACAGCCAGCGTTTTCGTGCAAGTGCGAGCGCCCCGTGAATGACGACTTCTTCGCCGAGTGCCGCCGGTACGATGTCGGTCAGCCCGGCAAACGGCGAGAACACGCGGTCGGCCACAAGGCGGCGAAGCGGTGCGAAAAATCGCTCTTCACCCATGAGTGACACCCCACCGCCGACGATAATCCGCTTCGGGCAAAGTAACGCGATGACGTCGCAGATTCCCTCGGCGAGCGACTGCAATGCGACGTCGAGGATGGCATTCGCCAAATCGTCGCCTTTCGCGGCAATTGCCTTCGCTGTCAGAGTATTTCCGTATGCCGTTTCGATACCGCCACCCGAAGAATAGTCTTCGAGCGGACGGATCTCGTTCGATTTCGTCGGGTGACATATCCGCAAGTGGCCAATCTCGGCGGCCCCGCGGCCGACACCGCGATAGATTTCACCATCGATGATGAGGCCACCACCGACGCCGGTGCCAACGGTGATGTAGAAGATCGGCGATAGTCCCTTACCCGCGCCGTAAGTCGCCTCCGCCAACCCCGCCACGTCGGCATCGTTGCAGATAATCGCGGGCACGCCGAACTGCTCGGTCAGCCAACTTGCTAACGGGAAACCGTCCCAACCTTCGACTTGATGCGAGACGATCACCGACTGCGTCGCATCGTCGGTCGGGCCACCGAAGCCGACGCCGATGGCACGCAGTTCGGCATTCGCAAGTAGTTTCGGAACCGCTCGCAGGATTTGTTCGCGAATCCCCGCAGCACCGCGCGCGATCGCAATATCCTCGCGCCAGAGTGTCGCGATGGTGCCGTCCTCATCGCCCAACCCGAGTTGGAGTTTCGTGCCACCGATTTCGATTCCCAGGAACATGTGTATCACTCGAAACGAACAACAAACAACTCTTAACTATTCACTACTGGATTTGCGGCTAAAAATCGTTGTCGTTAGTGTTTCGGCACGAAGAACGCGGCACGGACCGGGGCGGGCATCTTCGACCTTGCTCCGCGAACCGAACGCCAGATGATCTCGTTGAACACGAGGTCGTCGGCTTGGTCTTCCTTCGCGAGGTCTAGCTTCTCCGAGATTGCGGCACCGTACGCTTCGGGTTTGTTCACCGCTTTCAGGTCGGTTTGGGCTTCGACGTACGTGTAGGGTGTCAGGTCGGGTTTTGCGGTGAACGACTGATACATCGGGCGGGCGGCCGCGTCGAACTGGCTCATCGGTTTTAGCCCCAGAATCAGTTCCATCGTCCGCAACATGCTGGAAGTCGAGTACATCGTCGAATCGACGAACTTTCGCTTCGTGTACGGCGAAATGACGAGTGCCACGACGCGGTGCGCATCGACGTGATCGGGGCCGTTCTGC
>JAYSKW010000456.1:0-4378 GCA_043726085.1 Limnoglobus sp. | reverse complement strand
CGTCGCCGGAAACAACCCCGCATCGGACTTCCCCGCAAACAGCGGCAAGCCATCGCGCTCCGCCGCCGCCCGCGTCAGCGCATCGACGATCAACTGTGTCAGTTTGTCGGCCATAAAGGGAATCTATCCCGAACGCGAGTTGCAACGCAAGACGAAGTGGAAAACGGTGGGAAGTAAAAACTGCTCAACCGCGTTGGATGCAACCGCAGTGGCTGGTAATCTGAACCTACACACGCAACAACCAAACCCCGCGCGGTAACAATGGACGAACAAAAGAGCTTCGAGCATTTGTCGCCAGCCGAACGCTACACCATTGCAGAACAACGTATCGCCGATGCAAAAGCAAACCACCAAACCTGGCTCGACCTCGGCGACCTCGGCCTTGATGAAATCCCCGATAGCCTCGGAGAATTGACGCAACTGGAAATACTCTCGCTGGGATTGGATTTAAATCGCCCAATCTCGACTTTCCGATCAGCGGAAATCATCTGTCAACTCATGCGCCTCAAAACACTCGACCTCAGTTGTTGTCGATACTTGACCGAGTTGCCGGAGAGGTTTGGCCAACTCAAGGGCCTAAATGCACTCGATCTCAGTTTTTGTGTTGCCTTGACCGCGATGCCGGAGAGTTTCGGACAACTCAGGCGCCTCGAGAGGCTCAGTCTCAGTTTTTGTGTTGCCTTGACCGCGATGCCAGTGAGTTTCAGCCAACTCAAGGGCCTCAAGGAACTCAACCTCAATCACTGTAGAGCCTTGACCGTGTTGCCGGAAAACTTCTGCCAACTTATCGACCTTGAGACACTAAAACTCGCGCACTCCCAGTGGTTCTCACATGACATGCTTGTGAACATGGCGCACGATTTTTCCTGTGGGAAGTTACCGAAACTCAAAAAGTTAGATTTGTCTGGTACTAATGTCCAACTACCCACAGAATTAATAGCGAGCAATTCGGCGAAAGCGATTTTTGAACATGTTTTGAAGGCGGGCAAAACGCGGTTGCGGATCGCCAAGGTGCTGCTTGTGGGGATCGGTGAAGCGGGCAAGTCGCACTTGTTACAAAGGCTTTATCCGGAAGAGTCGGCCATGCGAAACTACTTCGATCCCGTGCTCGCACGGACGAAAGGAATTGACGAAAGGACCATTGCGTTGGGCGTTGATCGGCCAGAGATTCGGCTGTGGGATTTTGGCGGGCAGATGCATTTGCATAGCATCCACCGCTTCTTTCTCGGTGCCGACCATTGCGCGTATATTCTCGTTCTCGATGCGACCAAAGACGCCAGCAGCAACCGGCTGAACTACTGGCTACGCTTCATCTCGCATCATGGAACCAGCGAGCGAAACGAGACGCATTCGCGCACGCCGGTGTTGATCGTTCTCAACAAATGCGACGTCATTGCCGTTGCCAAGGAATACCCGAAATGGTCGCAGAGCCAAACAATTATCGAAAATAACAAGAGACTACTAGCGAGTCTCGCGATCGCAAAAGAACAACAATGGTACGGCGCGAATGTGATTGGCGAATGCATCGTCGGGCTTGGCAATTTCGACAAATCGACCATGCATTCGGATACACTTTACGGGTCATTCAATGTCGATATCCCACACGCGAAACATCAGAAAATCGCTGTAAAACATAGCGTATCATTAGATGAGATTGAAGCCCGATTGCAGATTGCATTCGATGTGATGCCCGGTGTCGATGTCGAGTACGCAAAAGAATTTCACCGTTTGCGGGACTACGTTGATAGCCAATTTGCAACCGCGGACGTTTCCTAACTCCATGCAGATGTTGAGTCGCATTCATGGAAGCAAGTCTTGCGTGAACTCGAAATCGATAATTGCCCATCATGGTGGCTCGATACGCTGCACAGCCTCGGTTCCGCGCACTGGATTGGCGGCAAGAAGGAAGCGAAAACAGAACACAAATCGATTCGCAATATCGTGTTCAACCCGCGTTGGGTACGGAACTGGATTTACAAACTCGTCGAGCACAATACCGATCAACGCCACGGTGAACTCGACGAGAATCATCTGGCACGGCGACTGAAAGAATGCACGACGTCCATTCGCGATAAAGTCCTCGAACTCGCCAAAGCCTGTCAGGTCGCATTCCCAATGCGCGATGCGAACGGCCAGTTGACGACGTCGGTACTCGTTCCCGACTTGCTTCAGGATTTGGACACGCTCGAAGTCTGGCCATCCGACAACACGATCGTCGATGAATTGCGGTTACCGTTTCTCTCGGATCGCATTTTGTTGCGATTCGTAGCCGAGCATTGGACGTGTGTGCCCGACAAACAAAAGACGTATCGCAACCAGGTGACTGTGCGCGTCGACAATTGCGATGCGATGATCCAAAGCATCGTCGAACCGTCCGATGGGGAAAAGCCATTTTTGCGTGTCTGCGTGAATCGAACGCAAACAGATTACGATTATCATCGAAGGGATACCAAGACTGAACTCGTAAAGCTGCTCAAAGCCGAAAGGCTTCTGCAGGAGGATGCCAAGGCGGATTGGACGTCACCCTCCGATACGAAACGGATTGCGGAAGACGCACTACGAGCGCGAATTGAAAAAGCGATAAAGGATGACGAGGAATGGATCAGTGCGGAAGAAGTTGGAGAGAAGCTCGATTGCGATTCTAAAACCGTGAAACGTGATAAAGCAATATGCGAAGTGATTGTTAATGGTACCACTTACCACGAAGGCATAAGTGGGAGGATCTGGAAGCAAGTTAAGTCCAACAAAAAGTACCTCTATCTCGAATCGACCGTTGCCGAAGTGCTGGAATAACCTGTCCAAACCCAAATGTCCTTTGACCAGTGGACAACGCTGGACAAAACGGTTGAAAATCAAGCGTTTTTTGCAATATCCAGCCTGTCCAGCGTGTCCAGACATCCCACTTACATGTCCAGTTCGTCCATCGAAGAACGCCTCGTCCCAATTCCCTGACGAGGTGCCGAACGATGACGATTTATTTCCGAAACACCTATAAGGTGTCACCCAAGCTGCCGAGCGAACCCGAAGTCCCGATGTTGCCGGATGGCATGAGGGTGCTCCAGGACAAACTCTGCCCGAAGCCGACGCCACATAAATGGTCGCGAATCACGCTGCCACGGTTGCTGATGTTCGTGGTGGCAGCGGCGATGATCGCGAACGTGCTGGCCACGTGCCATGGTCGCGCGACTTTGTGGCATTGCCTCTCCAGCCACCTGCCCGGTGCCGTGCTCTACGGCACGCTCGTCCTGCTACGACGCATGGAGAAGCACCGCGTCAACCCACGTGAATGTGAAAAGGAGATGAAGAAGGAGGTCGGCAAGGCAGTCGTCGAAACGAGCCTCTGGACGATGGTCAGTGCAGCGTTCAAAAGCATCTGCGAGTGACAATTGTAAAGCCGATTCCGTCTGCCCGAAATGGGCAGACGGAATGCGCGTGGACTTATCCCGAACGCGACACGCAACGCAAGACGAAGTGGGAAATAGTAGTTGAGAGTTACGAGTGGATAGTTGTTCGATGAACGATCCACTCACGTCGATTCTGGTGACGGCTTACGGCTGATCGCGGTACGGCTTGCCTTCGCGGTATTGCGCCAGGCGTTCTTCGTACTCGGGGCGTTCGTCGGGGGGGACCATCTCGATCACTTTGAGTTGCCACTTGATCGCATCTTCAAAACGGCCCGCTTCGGCGTAGGCGGCGGCGAGCGTGTCGAGGAAGCCGGAGAAACCATAGTCGGTGGCCTCGCAGGCGCGGTTCGCTTCGTTGATCGCTTTCGTGCCGTCGCGGAGTTCGTCATTCGGGCAGGTCGCATGAATCCACGCGAGGTAATTCAGCGTACTTTCGTCGTCGGGGTCGATTTCGTGCGACTTCAAATGGTCGGCGAGCGCGGCCGCATAATCGGCAACGGCGTAGTGTGCCGAGGCACGTAGGTTGTACGCCGCATCGAAGTTCTCGCGGAGCGTAATCGCCTGTGTCGTGTCTTCGAGCACCCCGGGCCAGTTGGTCATGCGGCGATGTGCGAGTGCGCGCGAGAAGTACGCCCGTGCGCTCTTCGGGTTGCGTTCGAGTGCGGTGTTGTAATCGAGGATCGCCCGCTCGGGATCGAGCATTTCCATGTGAGCGTAGCCACGCTGAATGTACCCGGCGGGGTCGCTCGGGTTCATCTCGATCGACTTCGTGAAATCCACGATCGCGTCTTCCCACTTCTTGGCGCGACCGTACGACAACCCGCGATTGAACACGGGGCCGCTGTCGCTCGGGTCGAGCCGGATCGCTTGCGTGAAGTCGGCGATGGCCTTCGCACTCTGGTTCATCTCGGCATACGCGACGCCACGCATATTGAACGCGCGGCCATCGTTGGCATCGAACCGGATCACCCAGG
>JAYSKW010000455.1:0-10438 GCA_043726085.1 Limnoglobus sp. | reverse complement strand
CCCCGCATGAATGACCAAATCCGCATCAGCCCGATCCGCCTCATCGGCGCGGAAGGGGAACAGCACGGCATCGTTCCCACGGCCCAGGCGATGGAAATGGCCCGCGACGCCGGGCTCGACCTGGTCGAAGTCGCCGCCCAAGAGCGGCCCCCGGTCTGCAAGATCATGGACTACGGCAAGTTCAAATACGCGCAGTCCAAGAAGTCCCATCAGAAAACCCACCAGCAGAAGCTGAAAGAACTCCGGGTACGCCCGAAGACCGGTACGCACGACGTCGATACGCGGTTGAACCAGGCCCGTCAGTTCCTGGAAGACGGCGATAAGGTGCAGTTGAAGGTGCAGTTTCGCGGTCGCGAAATGCAGCACATTGAGGAAGGCCGTCGCATTATCGACGGGATGCTCGAAAAGCTGGCGGACGTCTGCAAGGTCGAGAAGATGCCGATGATGGAAGGCAAGCAGATGTCCGCATTGCTGGCCCCAAAGACCACCGGCAGCAGCGCCCCGCAGAAGAAGCCTTCGGAGAAGAAGCCCGTCGATCCGAAGAAGCCGATCGACCCGCGCCGCCTCGCTGCCGAAGCCGCAAAAGCCGCCGCCCTGGCCGCCGCCGGTCTCGCGGCACCCGCCGTGGCTGGAACCGCACCAGTGACAGCCACGCCAGTCGCGACCGCACCCGTCCCAGTTGCCGCGCCCGCAGTTGCCGAAGCACCGGCGAAGTAAACCGACGACTACCCAGGTGACCCCTGGGTAGTCGGTTGGTTGTTTCGCCGCGAGTCTTCTTAGCGAAGAGTCGACGATTGTTTGGATCTGGGTGAAGTCCACGCGCTCCGCTTCGCAAAGCCTGCGCGTCGCGGCTAATTCCGGCCGACCTACAAAACCAGTCGTTTTACGAGTCTCGTTCGCGTGGTACCGCTTGCCAAACCAGGATCCGATGACACCTCCCGTATACCCCGCTGGTCCGTTTGAAGTGGATGCGTCTTTCGACGCCCAAAGACGTCTAGCCGTCATTCAGGAAATCGAGGCACTTCCGTCCGCGCTCCGGCAGACGCTCTCCCGCGTTCCGGAGATCCGCGTCGATACGCTCTATCAGAATTGGACCATTCGCCAGATCGTCCACCACCTCGCGGATAGTCACGTCCATTGCTACATCCGGTTCAAATGGACGTTGACCGAAGAGACTCCAACGATCAAGGCCTATCACGAAGGCGATTGGGCCGCACTCGAAGATTCGCGAACCGGCGATGTCCACGTGGCTTTGACCTTGCTCGAAGGCGTTCATGCGCGATGGGTCCAACTGATGCGAACGCTATCGGACGAGCAGTTCGCGCGGTCGTACTTCCATCCGGAAAAGAGCAAAACGGTGACGCTGAACGCGGCGCTCCAAAGCTACGCCTGGCACGGCAGACACCACATGGGACAGATTCAGTGGTTGATCGCGCAACACGGCTGGTGAAAGGTTGCACATGGAGTTGATTTCCAACACGTTCGTACTCGTCGCGCCCGATTGCCCCGTGCAATCTGGCACGGTCCCCGTGCCACGCGGCGTGACGCCGACCGTACCGATGTTGCAGCACGAGTTGCTGACTGCGAAGTCCTACACGCTCACGCTCGAAGACCTGATGCTCGCGGTTCACATTCGCCGCGAAGGGCTATCGAAGGCTGAGGCGAAAGCGCAAGACGCTGCGATTCAAACGAAGTTGTTCGGCAAGCCGTACCCGTGTATGCGCGCGTCGCCACTACCCAAGAAGTATGGCTGGGGCGTCCACCACGATCGCTCCGGTCGCATCGCGCTTTACGGCGTCGAGTCGGCGGAGTATCAGAATTTCGCCAGCGGTGCCGTCGAAGGCATCGAAGTCGTGCTGGCGATGCGCAGCAAGCGGGGATAAGGCAGCAGGTGCCACGCTACTAACCGAACAGCTTCGAGAACCAGCTTCGCGGTGGGTGATGTGGCCGTGCGGCGTTGACGGGGCGACCTTCCATAATAGCGGAGGCCCAGATGTTAGCGATGCGGTCGGCGACGGCGGGGCCGGTCCATTCGACGATGCGATCGTAGCCATCTTTGAGACGCGGCGGACGCCAGTCCAGGTTGTGCCCGTCCGAACCGATCAGGTGAACCATCCCGCGCCGGATCCACGATTTCATCGCGCGTTCGTCGGTGGATCGCGTCGGTTCGGCGATTCGATGTGCGGTGAATTGGATCAAGCAACCCGCAGCAATCCAGCGTTCGCCGAGTGAGTCGTCGTGGAGCAATTCGGGGTAGCGTTCCGCATGGGCGATAATCAACCGCACGCCTTTCGGCCGGAGTGCCTCGGCGAGCGGAACGACATCCACGAACGCGCCGTGCGGCATTTCGACCAGCAAAAATTGACCGCGGTCGGCGACAGTCAGCAACGTACCGACTTCGAGACGCTCGACGATATCGGCCGTCAGCATCACTTCGCTCGTCGGGTAAACGGCGAGCGGGATGCCGGCGGTTTGGAGTTGTTCCGCGAGCGTTTTCGTGGCGGCGCGCAAACGGTCGGCGTCGTTGTTCGGGTAACCGTCATTTTGGTGCGCGAGCGCGGCGGCGGCGCTGGCCCCCTCGGCAACGAGCATCCGCGCCATCGCGAGCGCCTCGTCGGCGCTGGCGGGGCCATCGTCGAGTCCCGCGAGTAAATGAACGTGCGTATCGATTATGGGTAACAT
Source organism: Limnoglobus sp. (assembly GCA_043726085.1). Lineage (GTDB taxonomy): Bacteria > Planctomycetota > Planctomycetia > Gemmatales > Gemmataceae > Limnoglobus. The sequence goes on along the minus strand of JAYSKW010000455.1, from coordinate 7,756 downwards.
CGAAGTTCACCATATGCATTCCGATTTGGTCCTCCAAACAATGACTCTGCCAGAAGGCTATGCCATCCGCATCGGTTGGCAACAACCCGCGACGAATGGCCGCGATGGTGGCTGGTTCGATAAATTGAAAGTGGCCCGCCACGGAGGAATGCGATGGTACCCGAAGGAATCGTGATCTCGAGCGACACCGTGCGCGGGGACCGCCTGCCGCCCGGACAGTCGCGGACGGTGAAATGGCCCGTTTTGCACGAAGGACCAGAACCGACCTTCGACCCCGCCACCTGGGACTTCGCGATCTTCCCAAAACCACTCGTGGACGCGCCCGTTCGCTTTACCTGGCCGCAATTTTGTGCGTTACCGCGAGTGAAAGTCTTCGCCGACATGCACTGCGTGACGCGCTGGAGCAAGCTCGACAACCTCTGGGAAGGCGTCGCCACCCGCGAACTCCGCAACCATTGCACGATCGCCCCCGAAGCGAAATTCGTGATGGTCCACTGCGAATATGGCTACACGACGAACCTACCGATCGACGATTTTTTCGCCGAAGACGCGCTGTTCGCGATGAAACACGACGGCCAAGATTTGCCGCTCGATCACGGTTACCCGTTACGCTTGGTGATTCCGAAACTCTATGCGTGGAAGAGCGCGAAGTGGGTTCGCGGCATCGAGTTCATGACCGACGACCGCCCCGGCTACTGGGAACGCCCCGAAAACGGCCAGTACCACATGCGAGGCAACCCGTGGACGGAGAGCCGATTCGCGGGCGAGACTTCGTAACCTCCACGCCAAAAGGAACGACAATGCCGAGACAACCGTGGGAAATCCGCCCGGCTAAAACGCGGGTTGCGGTGACGGCTTCGATCAAAGCCCTCGTCGAAACGAAAGCGAGAGAATCGATCGAACGCGTACTGAAACCCAAGCACATTTTGCCGCCGAAGAAAGACGCATACTTCAACTACATCATCGACATCGGGACAAAGTGGAATCGGAATTTCTTCCACTTTTTCTCGACGTATGCCTGCCCGAGTCCGCACGCAATCGCGCCGAGTTTCGAGGTGAAGTTCGCGCGCCTGGAGCCTCTCCGAGACGGCACATTCGCACTGTACTTCCTACGCCACACGGGCGAATGGTGGGCATTTTCGACGCACTGACGCTAGACGAGTGCATAAAAGCCATCGAGGACGGCGGGTGGTTTACGCCGTAGTGCGTAGGATTTCCACACACAAGTTCACATCAGATGTGAATATCGCTGTCGTCGACGGTCGAATTTCCCCCAGATTTCACTCGACGTTGCGCGGTACTTTCGCGTATTTGTAAGGCTAGGCTCGTTCGCCGGTATGGTCTCGGGCTGTCTGGGGGCGCTCCCAGACCAACACGTCTCATAGAACAGGAGTTCTCTCATGGTTCGTTCGTTCCTCGCTCTCGCGGTGGCCGTTTTCGTCGCTGGCTTTGCCAATGCGGCGGACAAGTTTACCCTCACTGGCGAAAACACCAAGATCGAGTTCGTCGGTACCAAGAAGGACGGCAAGCACACCGGCGGCTTCAAGACGCTTACCGGTGAGGTCACCAACGAAAACGACGCCTGGAAAATCGACGTGACCATCGAAACCGACTCGCTGTATTCGGACGATGCGAAGCTGACGGGCCACCTCAAGAGCGGCGATTTCTTTGCGGTTAAGGACCACAAGACTGCGAAGTTCGTCACCAGCAAAATCGCCAAGGGCGACAAAGGCTACACCGTGACGGGCACTCTCACGTTGCTCGGCAAGTCGAAGGAAGTCACGTTCCCCGCCGAGATCGCCGTCGGCGATACCTTCACCATGAAGGCCGAGTTCAAGATCAACCGCGCCGACTACGGCATGACCTACGGCGAAGGCAAAGTCGATAACGAAGTCGCACTGACAGTCAACGTGGTCGCGAAGAAGTAAACTCCGATTTTTAGCCGTGCAGACAAACGTCTGTGTGGCTTCACCATTCGTCACTGACATGACATTGCCACCGACGGAAATCCTCCTCGAAGCATTGCGCGAAACCGTCGGCCCGCCGTTTGTTATCGGCGTGGTGGTGATAGCGTTCGCGCGGTTGCTGTTTGGCAAATCGTCGGCGAGCGCGGCGGCTGTCGTTGCGTTTGTCGCGAGCTTGGCGGTCGGCAATCATCTCGCGAAAATCCACCCCGGCTGGCTGCCGACGGATCGTCGCCTCACGTGGCTACCCTGGCTCGCGGCCGCGGCGGCAATCTCGGGAATGCTCGTACGCAAGCCGAAACTGGCTACCATCGGTTACACGTTGTGGGCCGTCGTCGTAGCGATGGCCGTCGTTCGCGTCGTGCCGAAAGAGTATCAGACGCTGCCGATGGTCGCCGTCCCTGCGTTCATTGTGTTGACGGCAATCATCGGTTTCGGCTTGATGAATTTGAGCCAGCGCCAACCCGGTGCGCTCGCGCCGCTCGTTCTCGCGGCGTGTCTCATGACTGCCGGCACGGTGATTATTTACGCGCATTCCAAGAGCTTGCTCGACGTCGCCACGCTCGGCGCGATGGCACTTTTCGGCATCGGCTCGGTCGTGTTTTTCACGCGTGGTGAAGTGGGTGCGGTGTTGCCCGGCGGCGCGATCTTGCTCACCGGTACGCTATTCGCGGCGTTTCACGAAACCGAAAGTCTGGTGCCGACCACGGCGTTCGCGTTGCCGTGTGCTGCGCCGCTGTTCGCATTCCTCGCGTTCGTTCCTGCCGTGGAACGATGGCGACCGATCTATCGTTGGCTGGCCGTCTGGATACCCATCTCGCTGATGTTGATTGCCGCCGTCGCGCTCGCCGCGATGAACGAGTCGCTCGCATTCGATAGCGAGTATTGAAGATCACATTCACTTTGCGAAATCGCGCCAGCCGATCCAGAAACCGAGTCCGAGGATGGCGGCGAACAGCCCGAGGAACAGTCCGCAACGCAACAGAAACGTGCGGCGTTGCACGGCGAGTTCCAGCTTCGGGTTATCGGCGAGGTCGGTGAGAAAGTGAATTCGTTCGGCGATGGTTCCGTGCTGCCACGACTTTAACATCGCCCAAAATCGCTTGATGAGCGGCAACCGATTTCGCGTACTGGCCGCATCCATACCGTTCAGGTCGGCGACGCGCTCGAGTGCGCGAATCATCGCGTTGACGCCATCGCGCGTGACGGGCAACCCACCGGATACAACGCGGCAACCGTAGATGTCGGCTTGCCGTTCGCAGCGCCGCGACAAGAAGCCGAACACGATGAAGATGTAAGCGCCGAGTGCTGCGAGTGGCGGCAACCCCGCCCACGGTTCCCAGGCGCGGGCGTCGATCCATTCGGCGTGAACGGCCTCGTGAAACAGCACGCCCACGCCGACCGCAGTAGCCACGGCACTCACCGTGAAGAACGCGGCGTAGTACGGAATATGCCAGTGTTTCGCGTGGCCGAGTTCGTGGCCGAACACCGCATCGAGTTCGTCCGGCGCGAGCGTATCGAGGAGTTTATCGGTGAAGATGATGTAGCGTGCTTGTGGCACCACACCGACGACGAGCGCGTTCGCCATGCCGCCGCGTGTCGGCCAAACCAGCAGATCGCGGTAGCGGAACTTCCAGGTTTTCGCGAGTGCTTCGAGGCGTTCGCGATCCGGCCCGGCAGGCATCGGTTTCAACCCGAGTACGGGCCGCACCAGCAACGGCATGAACACGAACAGCAACGGTACGATGAGCAACCCCACCCACATCGTCAGGTCGTGATCCGCCCATTCGGGCGCATAGCGGATGAACGTCTGTTGTGCGCAAAACATGCCGACGGGGAACATGACCAGGAACGCGAACGGTCGAAAGTTGTACGCGAAGTGCCCGAACCGCGTCCAGAATGAATGCAACGCCGTACGAATAGCCGTTTCGTGGAAGGCGCGTTCGGCATCGTAGTGCAATAGCCAGATGATGAAGATCGTCAAAATATACGGTGCGGGGACGAGCAGTTCCGCGAACGGTGCGATCAATTCGCGGCCATCGTAAACGATGTGCGTGCGGTGCCAAACGCTCCAGCCCCAGCCGAGGCCGACGATCGTGAGGATCGCAATGAACAAGTTCGCGTAGCCGATGTATCGGCGATAGCGGTTATAGATCGTGCCGACTTCCGCACGGCGTTCGGAATCGTTCCTTAGCGCCGATGTCGTCCAGCGCGTCAGGATCGCGGTCGCGCCGATCGGCAACAAGAACAGGAACGCGGTAATGCCAACACTACCACTCGCACCGATGCGAAACGGCGGCGCGGGCCACGGCACTTTCGCACAAGCGGCCGTCAACAGAAGCACAATCAAAATCGGCATCGCAACGAGTCTTTCGGGGGCTATTAGGACATTAACTGATCGAGTTCGCCGACGAGTCGGCTGAACTTCGCGAGTGCGGCGTTGACCGGTTCGGGCGTCGCCATATCGACGCCCGCATCGCGTAATAAGTCGAGCGGGTCTTTGCTGCTCCCCGCCTTCAGGAAGTTCAAATACGCATCGAGTTCGGGCTTGCCGCCCTTCGTCACGCGCTCGGCCAGCGCGATCGCGGCCGACAGTCCCGTTGCATATTTGTAGACGTAGAACGCGCGGTAAAAGTGCGGAATCCGCAAGCACTCGAGGCTCAGTTCGTCGTCCAAAACGAACGCGGGGCCGAAGTAGGCGTCGAGCAGTTTGCGGTACTCGCCCTGCAAGGTTTCGAGCGTCAGTGGCTCGTTGTTTTCCGCGAGTGCGTGCGTGATCTTCTCGAACTCGGCGAACATCGTTTGCCGCACGATCGTCTTGCGAATGTCGTCGATTTCGCGGCCGATGAAATATGCGCGTTCGCGGTCGTCGCGTGCCCGTTCGCGCATATAGTCGCTGAGTAATTGTTCGTTGAATGTACTCGCCACTTCAGCCACGAAAATCGTGTATTGCGAATACTGATACGGTTGTTGTTTCGAGTAGTGCGAATGCATACTGTGCCCTGCTTCATGCGCGAGCGTGAACACGTGATCGAGTACATTTTCCTGATAGTTCATCAGGATGTACGGCGCACTGTCGTAGCAGCCACTGCTGAACGCGCCGCTGTGTTTCCCCTTGTTTTCGTAGCGATCGCACCACCGCCCGCGCAACCCCGCCGCCAACACGTTACCGTAATCGCTGCCGAGCGGCTTGAGCGCATCGAGCACCAACTCCACGCCTTCATCCCATGTCGTTTTGCGTTGAAACTCGGTGAGGATCGGCACATAGACATCATAGAAGTGAATATCATCGAGCTTCATCGCGCGCTTGCGGACATCGTAGTACTTGTGTACTGCCGGCAGGTTCGCCCGCACTGCCGACAATAGGTTGTCGTAGACGCTGACGGGTACAACATCGGGGAACAGTGCCGCCTCGCGCGCCGACGGGTAGTTCCGCACCCGCGACTGATACACGTCTTGCTTTACCGAGCCAGCCAGCGTTGCGGCCAGCGTGTTCGCGTGGTCGGAGTATTCGACGTAATACTGGTGGAATGCGACTTCGCGAATCGCGCGATCCGGACTTTCGAGCATCATCGAGTACGTCGAATGGCTGAGTTCGATCGTTTCGTTCTCAGCGGTCTCGATCGTGCCGAAACGCATGTCGGCATCGGTCAGTTGGTCGAAGACGTTTCGGGGCGTCTGAGTGGTTTCGGTCTGCATCGCGAGGATGCGTTCTTCCTTCATCGACAGCGTGTGCGGCTTGTAGCGCAGTAGCCGTTCGAGCCACAGTTTGTAATCGGCGAGCACCGGCGATGCGATAAACTCGCGCATCGTGTCATCGGGAATCGCCAGCAGTTCGGGGCGGTAATAGCTCGCCGCCTCGGCCGCGCGACCGGCGATGCCGATGTATCGCGCCTTGAGGCCCTGATACTTCGAGTTCGCGACGTCTTCGGTTTCCTTCAGGAACGCATAGGTACCGAGCTTGTCACCGGCGCGCTCGAATCGCGCATCGAAGCGGAGCAATGCGGCGACATTCTCGACCGACGTTCCGAGCGTGCCCGCGTAAATCGCGTAGCTGGGTACCATCGCTTCCCACTCGGCGAACGCAGTTTCCCACGCCTCATCGGTGGCGAACAACGTGGCAAGATCCCAAGTGTGGGAAACGGAAACTTCGGACCGAGTGGGCAATCGCTTCGCGGACATTCTGACTCCCGATGAACGGATGAGGACGCTAATATCTTACGCCGAAGGCCCTGCCGGGGCGCGGTCTTCCGCACGCCACGCCGCAAGTGTCAGCCACGCCAGGGCTAAACCGATGCCCCAATGCACGGTACTGGTACACAAATAGACGATGTGCGCGATGCGGAACGGGCGACGCATCGCGATCGTACGTCCCGTCGGGTCGAGAAAATAATTCATCAGGTCGTGCAAGTAAAACAGCAGCAGCAACAACAGCATCGCGACGACGCCGAGCGTTTGCCGCACGACGATGCGGCGCGCAACCGGATCGCGCGTCGCCGATACGTCCCATGCGAGGATCGCCAGGAACACCAACCCGATGCGGTTGAGCCAGACCGTAACGAGTGCGGTGATTTCCCCCTGCGCCGACGCCGAGCCAAGAACGTCGGTGCCGATTGGCACGACCACCGCCGAGTAAAACACGAAGCCACCCTGCCAGAGCAGCAAGGCTTGCAACAACAAAAACCGACGGCACGTCGCGTACATACCGGTTTACGATACGAACGTCGGGAACGGTCGTCGTGCTGGCGTGTTACGACAGACCACCGTTCGTCGCGCAGCCGATGCTGGTACCGCAGTCGCGGGCTTCATACAATCACTGCATCCTCTCATTCGGTGCGGAGTAACACGGTCATGCGGCACGTTCTTTCGGCTCTCGTTCAAAATCAGCCCGGTGTGTTGGCGCACATCTCGGGGATGCTCGCGTCGCGTGGGTTCAACATCGACAGCCTGGCCGTCGGTGAAACCGAACTCGCGAATATGTCGCGGATGACGTTCGTCATTCATGCCGAAGACAACGTCGTCGATCAAGTGCGCAAGCAACTGGACAAGATCGTCACCGTCGTGCAAGTCGTCGATATTTCGGCAGAGAACTACGTCGAACGCGATTTGATGCTGATTAAAGTGGCGTGTAAACCCGAAAAGCGTGCGGAATTGTCGTTGCTCGTTGAGACGTTCCGCGGCCGTGTGGTGGATATTCAACACAGCGACATGATGATCGAAGTCAGCGGGTCCGAAGGCAAAGTCGAAGCGTTTATCTCGCTGATGCGACCGTACGGCATCGTCGAACTCGCCCGCACCGGTCGAATCGCACTCATTCGCGGCACGCCCAAAGCCAACGGAGACGACGCGTGACACCCGCAACGATTTCCCTGCCGACGCGACGGCTCGACGATGCCGTCGTGAGCTTGTTGCAAAGCCTGAAAGTCGGCGACCGCATCAAGATCGTGCAAACGCTCCGAGTCGGCTCGCGCACCTGGCCCGCCGAAGCCGTCGGCGTCTTCCGCGGCATGGGCTACCTCTCCACCGGCGTCACCACCAATCGCCTCCCCGAAGACGACATCATCGTCCCGACCGTCCATTTCACCAAAGACAACGGCGAACTCACAAGCATCAGCCTGGACGAAAACACCACAGTGGAGAAGGTGTAAGGTAACCGTTCACGGGGGCAGGTTGCATTTTCAACGTTCCAGACGCCGTAGGTCGTGGTCGAAGAGGCTTTGCGATGAGGCCCGACAGAGTATCCGCGACTAAAACCCGTAAGGTTTGAAGTGATCGCGTGAATGCACTGTCGG
>JAYSKW010000454.1:0-1149 GCA_043726085.1 Limnoglobus sp. | reverse complement strand
AACCCCCGATGGCCGCGTGCTCGTTTACGATGCCGGTTCGATGGGCGGCCCCGATGCGGTGCGTCGCGTGGTCGCGCCGTTCTTGTGGCATCGCGGTCGTGCGCGGATCGACGAACTGTTCCTTTCGCACGCTGATCTCGACCATTTTAACGGCGTCGTCGAACTGCTGCGGCGGTTCCCCATCGGTCAAGTCACGCTCACGCCATCGTTTGCCAGCAAGCCTACGGCAGAGGTGGCGGAGGTAATGCTCACGCTCAAACGCTATCGCGTTCCGCAACGAATCGCGGTGGCCGGGGATCGTTTCGTCGCGGGTAGCGTGCAACTGGAAGTGCTGCACCCGCCGCCGGTGGGGCCAGCCGGTTCCGAGAACGAACGCAGCTTGGTGTTGAAAGTGACGCACGCCGGGCACACGATTTTGCTCACTGGCGATCTGGAGAAATCCGGTGCGGCGCGTGTGCTGGAATTGCCACCGGTGCCGACTGACATCCTCATGTCACCGCACCACGGCAGCCGTGCCGCCTATACCAGCGCGTTCGCGGCATGGGCCACGCCGAAGTTCCTCGTCGCCAGCCGTGGCAACCGCCCCGAGAGCGCCGTCAAAGAAGGCTGGGACACCTTCACGCACGGTGCCATTTTCGCGAAAAGCCACCCCACCGGCCTCACGGTCGAATCGTACCGCACCGGCGAGCGCATCGTCGTCAGCCGGGGCGGGCGGTGAACCTTTCTGCTCGACTCCCATCCTTATTGCGCAAGATTTTTCCCCCACGGATGTATCTCCCGATGAGTTTAAGCGAAAGTTTGACGAGTGAACTCGGGCCGGACGATGGCGGCGACCCGAGGCGGTTCCACGATCGGCGAACGTGGGACGACCAGCCGCGGCCCAACGGTCGCAAAGCCCTGCAACTGTGCGGTCAGGTGAAAGACGCGCTGCACGGGATTCTGGCCGAGTGTCGCGATGATGTCGTGCGAGATTGTATCGTCGTATCGGTCGTACCCGCTCCCAACTCGGCGCGGTTACTCGTCGCAGTCGCCGTTCCCAACACGGCAGACGCGACCGACCCAAACACGATTCTCGAACGACTCCACCGCCACCTCGGCCCGATCCGCGCCGAAGTCGCCGCCAGCATCAACCGCCGCAAAGTACCCGAG
>JAYSKW010000453.1:0-1134 GCA_043726085.1 Limnoglobus sp. | reverse complement strand
GCCCGGCTGGAGCGTTCTGCGACTCTGCCCAAGTCCGACATCGTTATCCGCCCCAAAGCAGGTAATTCATGACCTGCCGGACGCCTTACGTCGATTCACTGCGACCCGATTTTGAGCCGTGTCCCTCCACGGGTTGCACTCCGTTGCCTATTCGTGGCATACCCGAACGAGTTACGGATTGTCACTTCGCATCCAGAATCGCTTCGAGCGTTCGTTTGTCGGCGGGGTTCGTTTCGGGGTTGCAGTTCCCGACGACCTTACCGCTTCGGTCGATCAGCACCGTAAAACCGTTGTGTGCGACACCGTAATCGAACATCGTTTGGCTACTGTGTACGAAGCCGTTTTCGCCGTTCAATTTGGGTTCCAGATTCATAATCGCGATGCGGTACGGGTGTGTCAGCTTGTCGCCACCGCGTGTCACCTCGGCGTCGCGTGCCTTCTTCGATTTCGCGATAAACTCCTCCGCAGTCTGGAACGCATTGTCGCGATTCATCACGAGCAGAACGACTTCCAGCCCGCGTTCGCGATACTTCGTGTATGTCGTTTGAAGTGCCAACATTTCGTCGGGCAGGGTATTCTCGCCGAAACTCTTTTCGAGCCAGAACATCATCAGCACCGGCTTGCCCTTCAGTTTTGCGAGCGAGATCGCCTCCTTTTTCGCGTCGGGTACAACGACGAGCTCGGGTGCCGGTTTCCCGAGGAGTTCACCGAACGAATTCACTCGCAGTTCGAGGTCGAGTTCGAGTGACTGCTCGGTACCGGAAATTTTCACGACCGGTTGGGTGCGTTGAACGTAGGAACCGTAGGCGTCGATGGTGAATTGACCGGGCGGGGCAAACAGTTCGTACTCGCCGGATTCCGAGACGCAACTCGACAAATACGCCTCGTTGCTGCGGAGAATAACGTTGGTCCAACCGATTGCGATCTTCTTCGCTTCGAGTTGAGGGCAGCGGATTTTGCCGTGAATTCGCACGCCGGGTTGAACCGTGACGACGATCGGTTTCTCCGTCAGGGCACGATACGGGCTGACCTCACTCCTGTCGTAAAGGTTTTTGTCGGCGACCCGCACGCTGAGCAATCCGTACGAGAAATCTTGCGGGTTCGTTTGCGCGACCCCGTTCGCATCGGTGGTGT
>JAYSKW010000452.1:0-10247 GCA_043726085.1 Limnoglobus sp. | reverse complement strand
AAGCATCTGATCCTGGTGATTTATCCTTCTCACGTAACAAATCGTCTGTCCACGTTATCCAAAAGGACTGTGAATTGTCCTTGTTCTTAACAATTTTGCCATGGAATCGCCACCAGCGATCCGTGTCAACGGGGTCGAATAACAGCACTAAGATGGTGCTTGTATCAAAGTCTCGCCCTTCAATTAACAGTGCCATTTTTGTTGAGTCAGATTTGCTGCTTGCAATAGCGCTGCCGCGGCGTGTAGTACCTTGTATTTCCACGCAAACGTACAAGCTTCCTGGCTTGAGGATATTATCTGTTACTTTCTCAACACGCTTGGACTCGGCTTCAAAGAAGTATAATGGGCCTTGAAGCACTTGCTTGGCTCGAGCTGAAGTTGTTGTGCCAGGTAGGTAGTCTATTATCCTCTTTGCTTCTTGCTGGGCAAAATCCCAGTACGGAGCTTGGGACAATTTAGCCTGCGTCTCCTTGTTCGGCGACTTCCCCATCTCGTTCGCAAGATTTTTGTAAATACTGTTGAGCGATGATTCGGCGTATGCAATGGCTCTCTCAGGGAATTTTAACGAGCGTTGGGCCTGCTTCCCTTCTGTCGTCCATGCAGCGAATCGGAATTCAACAAAACGATTTAGTGGTATCGGTCGCGTTGATTGTAAGTCGGCATTCATTTCAAGAACGACATCCCTCGGGGCCAACGCCATAAATAATCCTGCCAAACCACCTGTTAGGGATGGTTCTTTGACAGTATATTTTTGTGGCTTGACGTTGTATGCTGAAATCGGGAACAGCCAGATCGATTTCTTTGGCTCGAGAATGGGAATGTAATACACTTGTTGGACAACTGCTTCCGGTGCAGAACTTTCTGTTAGCAACTCGATCACGAAAGTAACTTGCGTAAGTTTTAGGCCACAGTTGTTTTCAACAGTAAGGGTATTCAAGGCTCGATCTATTTTCAAATCCAGGCCAGTTCCAGCCAATTTGTTTGAAGGGTAGACATCGTCGAGTTGGGGTATCATCACTCGCCAAGCATCAACACGAGACTGCTCCATTGCGACAGCTTTCGCTTGTGCTATACGTGTCTGTAATAATAATTCACGATTTTTTAGTTGGTACTCAGCTAGTTGCACCTGCCTAGCGCCATTATCCACTCGATCAATTCCCACAAGCTTACCACTTCCGGACTCGTAACGCTTAACTTCTGTTGAGTACAACCCCCGTTTTGCCTTATTCTCCACATCTTTTACGTTGGCTTCCGAACTTTTTACAAGAGCTTCAAGTTCACTCTTATCGGACGCCGACTTCTTGACGCCTTCGTCCAGACTAGCCATCGCAGCGGTAATCATTCTATGCTTGCCGCGAGACAGCTTCGGGATTGCGTTTAGAAGAGTTTCTGCATCATTGGCAATTCCAGCAGGTATATCTGGTTTTTCAGATTTGGATTTGGGAAGCGGTTTTGTCGAGTAAGGAGTAGAGAGCGTAATTGCAAGACTTGGATACGCTGGAGGCAAAGCGTTGGCTATTGCAGCCATTAACACCCACAAGACGATAGCGGTAATATATCGTACTGCCATATCATGTATTCTTGTTGCGTCTTTTGTACTAGTATACATTTGCACGCTCTGTGTAAGATCATTGACAAAAGTGAAAGCGCCCTGAGTGACTGTCCCATATGTAGGTTTATGCCGCAGTTCGGTATTGGAACTCGGTCGTCACCAGCACGGCGAGCAGCAACCCAGGGAATCCACGACGATATGACGCTTGCGACCGTCGACGTTCTTGGCATTGTCCCGCCCACGTGCTTCGCCGCCGGAGGTCGTGTCCACCGACTGACTATCCATGCTTGCGGTAGTCCGCGGCGAATACGGCTTCTCCTCGGCGCGAACCTTCGTGCGGAGCCGGTCGTGGATCGCGTCGAGGGTGCCGTTGTGACGCCACTCGTCGAAATACCGCCAGACCGTGGACTGGGGCAGGTAACGCCACTGGCAACCGGTCCGCAGGACGTAAAAGACGGCATCGACGACGTCCCGCAAGTCGGTGATGCGGGGCCGCCCGCCGGGGTAAACCGGGATGTGCGGCTCGATCAACCGCCACTGTTCGTCGGTGACATCGCTCGGGTACGATTGTACTCACTCAACCACCCCATATGGGACAGTCACTTACTTCCCCTCGACGTACTCGGTCAGTTCCAGCGTGGCTTCGTTGCCGTTGATGCTGTATTGAAGCTTAATCATGCCTTTGCCGGGAGAAAACCACGTCTTGACGGTGGTCTTAGTACCCGCGACATCGAGATCGGTGCTTTCGACGACGACCGCATCGTATTTCTTGGTGTCCTTCAGCGTCACGGATTCTTTTTCTTCCTTAACGATGAAGTTGCCCTTCACGGTTTGCTCTTGCACTTTCGTCTCGACGAGCCACTTGGTGTCCTTCTTGGCCGGGAGTGCCAGGATTTTCACGGGTGGGATGATCGGGCTGTCGTTGACCTTCGTGCGATAGACGCCATCGGCCTGAACCTTGATCGTTTCCTTGGCGACCGACTTGCCACCGACGACGGTGCTGAGGACGGCTTCGCCATCCTTGACCGAATCGACGCGGACTTCGATCGTCTGGGCTTCGCCGATTTTGTACGTCCACTTACTACCCACCTTAACGGGGAACAAGTCGGTGAGGGTGGCCGCCGCTGCCGGTGGCGCGACCGCCGGTTGGAGTGCAACAGCCGGTGCCGGTACGGCCGCAGGCACGGGAGCCGGTGGGGCTTGGGCCGCGACGGTAGCCACGGCCACGACGGCCACAAACGTACCGAGCATCCATTGGGTCAATCGTCGCATCGTACTTCTCCGAGGTCACGGGATAATGTCGTTAGGCCAGTATACGAAACCAACCGCCCGCGCGTCGAGGCGAAGCGGGCGGAGAGATCAGCGCCACTTCGCGAGCACTTCCTCCAAAGGGTACCGTTTCCGCGAGGCCCGCATCGTATTCTGCGGAACGCTCGGCAACGACACGTTGCCAGCTTTCGTTCAAGACCGCAGATTCCGCATCCGTGCCAACGGTCGCAGGGTCGTCGAGTCCGGCGGCCAGGAGTTCGATCAATTCGCGCCGTTCGGCTTCAGTGAGTGACTCAGCGGCGGAGAGCAAATTTGTTACGTGAGAACCCATATTGATTGAACCTCGCGCGTTTCTAAATCCGGTTTTCCGGTCTGACGAGCGGGTTCTGCCAGCCTAAGGCAACGCCTTGGGTATCGGGTATTGTAATGTCCGTCAGCACTGTCGGGCAACGCCATGAAGGATTATTTCGATTTGTATTTGAGGTTTGCGTGGGATGTCGCTGCGTCGGAAGTCTCACGACTTCCGCTACAAATCCGTTGACGTGGGGCAGGTTTTTTACGTGCCATTCTCAACAACGGCACGTAAAAAACCTGCCCTACATCGCCTGAATGCGCAGTTCCTGCTTGCACGACGCGACGCGGTCGCCTAACATATTCTGATTCCCACGTAAATTTCTTCCCCAGAAGTCATCGCCATGAATCGCCGTCGCCACTTGCAACTCGTCGCCCTCGAAGCTCGCGACGTGCCGGCGGTGGCGCTGCCTGCGGGGTTGGCGGTCTCTTCCGGGTTATACACGGCGGGCGGCGATGTCGTTGCCGGGGCCATCAACGGCAAACCGGCCTACGTGAACGTCGCTAATGGAGCCGCGTCGTTGGTGACGGTATTGCCATCGCTCTCCGTGGCCGCAAACGGCGCGGGCGGCAATCCGGCGGGTGCCGTGCAAGATGTGATTCGGAATGCGGTGGGTGAAACGATCTTTGTGGGAGCCAGTAGAAGTAACACATCGAATCAAGCCGTTGCAAATGGTGAGGGAACCACATGGGCAGCAAACACCTTGCTCCCGGTTGGTTATGGCTATGCAGACAACACGGGTTCTTCGGGATTGTGGTCCGGCGCTCTCAACAATACTTTCGTTGGCAGTACAACAGGCAGCCCGATCATTAATGTCGGTGGCGTGTGGAGTATTTTGCCAACCGCGTCCGGATTAGGCGGCGCATTCGCCCTCGGAATTTCCTCCAATTCCAACTACATCGTCGGCGTCGACGGCACCCAATCCGTCGCTTGGAAAAAGAACAGCGCAGGCACTTACGAACTCGTCGCACTGCAAGCTCCTACCTCGGGTGGGCCGCTCGGCTTCATGTCCGGGGTCGTGAACAACTTCGCGGCGGGGCAGTATTACGACCCGGTCTCGGAATCTGAAGTTGGGGCGATTTGGAATCTCGATACGGGCGTGATGGTCCGCGATTTCAAGAGCTACGGGGCCGTCGATAGTGAAGTGCAATTCCAGCAGATTGGTAACGAGTTCGTGGCGGTCTTCAGCAGCACCGAGGGCCAATCGCCGCTCGTGCATCTGTTCAACGCGAACCGCACCTTCCCACTTTCCGCCCTCGGCCTGACGGGCATCGGCCGCGTCACGGACATTTGGCAGCGGCCCAACGGCGCACTCGGCCTCAGCTACCAAGGCACCGACGGCAACTGGTACTACGAATCGCAAACGAAGAACGACCTCAACCAACGTTGGGACGGCTTCGCCGAAGACGGCCCGGCAGTGATGCTGCCGTTTGGGTTCCGTGCATTCTCCGGAATCTCCACTCCAACCGGTGAAGTCATCGGCGGTGACTCCAGCCTCAAGCCGGCTTACTATTTGAATGGCGGCTTAACAATACTGCCGTCGCTTTCGGTGGTGGCCAACGGTGCGAGCGGAAATCCTGCTGGATTCGTGCAGGATGTCATCCGAGACTCGGCTGGTGAGGTGGTCTTTGTGGGGAGTAGCCAGAGCAACACTTCAAGTCCGCTTGGAACAGGCGAATCTTCGACTTGGATACTCGGTCCAAATCAGCCGTTTGGATACGGTTACATTTCCTTTCCCAACAGTAATTCATCTTTGCTTTTGACTGGCAATTCTATTGGCGACTATGTAGGCAGTTCGGATTCTGTACCGGTTATTCATGAGCATGGAACTGGAAACTACGTTTGGCTTCCAAGTTCCAATAATGGTTCCTTTGCTGTAGGAATCTCCGCTGACTCAAACTACATAGTCGGTAACGATAAGGATAAATCCGTCGCGTGGAAGAAGAACACCTCCGGCACTTACGAACTCGTCGCATTGCAAGCTCCGACGGCGGGCGGGCCTCTCGGCTTTATGTCCGGCGTCGTCAATAACTTCGCGGCGGGGCAGTATTACGACCCGACTCTGGAAAGCTTTGTCGGCGCGATCTGGGATCTCGACACCGGGTTGATGGTGAAGGATTTGAAGAGCTACGGAGCGATCGATTCGCTGGTCGATTTCCAGCAGATCGGCGACGAGTTCGTAGCCATCTTCAGCAGCACCGAGGGTAAGTCCCCGTTAGTGCATCTTTTCAAAGCCGACCGCACGTTCCCACTTAATGGCTTGCCGTCGCTCGGGGCCGTCGGCAGTATTCCCGCCGATAACATCATCGGCCGCGTCAGCGATATTTGGGAACGGCCCGACGGTTCGCTCGGCCTCAGCTACCTCGGCATCGACGGCAACTGGTACTACGACAGCCTGCCGACCAACGACCGCAACGAACCTTGGACGACCGCACCAGCGGTGCCCCCGGTCGTGCCGCCTGGGGTGCCACCAGTCGTTCCGCCAGTCGTTCCGCCTGTGGTTCCACCTGTCGTGCCGCCCGTGGTGCCGCCAGTTGTACCTCCTGTGGTGCCCCCGGTTGTTGTGGTTCCTCCGGTCGTAGTCCCTCCAACGGTTCCACCCGTCGTACCGCCAGCGGTGCCACCGGTCGTACCGCCCGTCGTTCCTCCGGTTGTTGTCGTCCCTCCAACGGTTCCGCTCGTCGTCCCTCCGGTGGCTCCCCCAATCGTCCCTCCGGTGGT
The DNA here is from genome assembly GCA_043726085.1 of Limnoglobus sp. GTDB lineage: Bacteria > Planctomycetota > Planctomycetia > Gemmatales > Gemmataceae > Limnoglobus. The sequence continues at coordinate 4,353 of JAYSKW010000452.1, read as the reverse complement.
TCCGCCAGTCGTTCCGCCCATCGCTGTCCCACCCGTTGTGCCTCCAGCGATCCCGCCTGCTGTTCCCCCAACCTCGCCGCAGTTTTACCGGTGGTTGGCGGTGACGGATGCGAATACGATTGCCGTGGTCGATGGGTTCAGTGGCGATACGCTATTCTCGGCGACGCCGTTCGGCATTCCGGGCACGGGCACCGCGGCCGATTTTACGGACGATAGCATACCCGAATTGTTGGCGGCGGCGGGGCCGGGTGGCGGGCCGCACGTGCGGTTGATCGACGGCGCGACGGGGCTGGACATTTTCAGCTTTTACGCTTTCGCGGAAGACTTTACCGGCGGTGTCACCGTGGCGGCGGCCGATGTCAATGGCGATGGCACGCTCGATATCATCACCGCAGCCGGGCCGGGTGGCGGCCCGCACGTTCGCGTCTGGAATGGCCGCGACGGCCGCGAACTGATGAGCTTCTTCGCCTACGACGAGACGTTCCGCGGCGGCGTCAATGTGGCGAGTGCGGACATCGACCGCGATGGTTTTGCGGACATTATAACGGGTGCTGGGCCGGGTGGCGGACCGCACGTACGGGCGTTCAGCGGACGCACCGGCGCGGAACTTCTGAGCTACATGGCCTACGACGATTACCGCGGCGGGGTGTTCGTGGCCGCCGCCGATTTCGATCGCGATGGCATCGCCGAAATCATCACCGGTGCCGGCCCCGGCGGCGGCCCGCACGTACGAATCTGGACCGGCGAGCAACGCATCGCCGAGACATTCGTTGGCGACAGTGCCAACACGCAAGGCATCCATGTCATCACGCGCGACACCGACGGCGACGGCCTCGCCGACGTGCTCGTAACGATACGCGGAGCGCAGGCATTCACGATTGCATCGAGCGAAGTTCTCAACCGCAAACTGGTAGCCCAACCGTTCAACGAAATCCCATTCGGCGTATACGTCGGGTGAGTTTTGAGCGCACCCACACGAATTCCCGAAGTCAAAAAATCGGAGGCGATGCGACGTAAGTCGACTTTTGCATCGTGCGCGAAGTGTCGTGAAACTGTCTCCAAATGTCGTGAGAATGTCGTGTCCGGTCGATTTTGTGTCGTGGTCGGTCGATTTTATGTCGCACTCGGTCGATTTTCGGGCGCGAGTTGCGCCGAGTGCTACTCGAGTGGCCCTCGACGCAAACCGCGACAGGAACGCAGGATACCGCAAATCCCTTCGGAATGGATCGGCGATTTGCGATCAAAAAGTGGCCTCTTGAGACGGAAAAACACCCCAAAAACCAGTTTTGGAGTGTCCGCAATTGTGACTTACGTCGATTTCGTCACTCGATCAGCGTCACTTGCACGCCGCTTTGCAGGATGCGCTCGAAGCTCGTTCGGAGTTTGTCGATGCGATCTTGCGAACTGCCCGTGATGATCTGCTCGGTGGGGAGCGAGTCGCTGGCGTTCTTGGCAGTGTTGCCGCGTTGGGCGACGTTTTGCAGGAAGCCGATGGCTTGCGGGCGGAACGCACTCGTCGAACTGAACAAGTCGCCGAAGGCGATCGGGTAGACGCGGGCCGGGGCGCTCGGCAACGAGTATCCACCCGCGGATGTGGGGGCGACGATCTGCGCGACGATGTCGTACGATTGCTGCATGACGCCGGGGTCGCCGTTGGCCACGAACGCGCCGGGGCCGCCGTAGGTATAACTGGCATTCGTGCCACCGGAATACGAGAAGTTTTGGTAAGCGTTCGGCACGCCATCGGTTTCGAATAACACGATCTTGACCGCGCCGCGCCGGCCGCGCTGGTTCGGATCGGCGTTCACCGTCGGCGACGACGACAACAAGTTGTAGGCGAGTGCGAAGCCGGTGCTCGGATCGGTGCCGCCGTTCGCATTCGGCAAGTTCCCGAGGAGTGCCGAGCCGAAGCCCGCGTTGAACGCGCGCAGTTCCGCCGCGCCGTTCCCCGCTTCGATTTGCGGCAACAACGACTTCGGGAAGAACAGCGAGTTTTTGAGGGTTTGCCATTCCTGGCTCATCGCCACGCGCGGCGTGTTGTAGTTGGCGTGCGCGAAGAATGCGATGCCGACGCGGTCGTTCGGGTGGTTGTTGCGGATGTCCTCGATGCCCGATTGCACGCCTGCTTTGAGTTGCCAACCTTGGGCTTCGTGCGAGTTGCCGGGGAGCCAGTTTCGCAGTGGGGCGCGCGTGGAAAGGAACGCCAACATCGTGGCGGGGCCGAACCACATGTGCATTCGCGGGCGGCTCGGATTATCGGTGTAGTTCATGTACGGCACCGGGTTCGCGGGCATCGGGCCGGTGGCATCGGGGTCGAAACTGCTGGTGTTGCCGATCGAGATAATCGCGTTTTCGGGCCACGCCATCATCTCGACGCCGGCCAGCGAAAAGCGCGGGTCGTAGTTCGGTGTGTTGCCGTTGTAGCCCATCACGAAATCGATGTACTCGCGCCAAAAGCGATGGTCGAGATCCGTCGCCCAGTTGTCGATGTTGTCTGGAATCGAAGCATAATACAGCACGCGGCCCGCTCGCAGGTTCGGCGGCAACGTCTGCGGTCCGCTTTTCAGCCACGCCAGCACGGCGCGATAATTCAGCTTGTAGTTTCGCGTACTGCCACTGGAACCATCGCGTAACGTGTAACCCACGCCGGTTCGCAACAGTGCCCGATTGATCGACTGCGTACCCGGTGCGTTTGGGTCGTTGTCGATGGCCGGATCGAACGCGAGGAACGTCGTCGGGCTGCCGGTGTCAGCACTGTTTCCGCGTACGAAGAAGCGTCGCCGCCAATCACAGATCCAGTTCCCGCTGACATCCTTCGTCGGTTGCGTATTCACGAGGTCCGGGCGGACTTGCCCGCCATTCGGCGCGCCGCCGTTCGGGTTGCCCCAACGCGGATCGGGCGGCCAGATGAAGAACGTTTTGCCGTAATAACCTGGCCCCATCGAGAAGCCGTTGAACCCCGGCGTGCGGAGCGGTGTGCTCGCGCGCGGGCCGGTGCCGTTCGCGGTATTCGTCGAGCTGTTGATGTACCCAGCCACGTTGAGATCGTAGCCGTTGCGCTCCCACGCATCGTCGTAGAACTGATCCCACGAGAGGCCGCCTTCGGTGCGATTGCCGTTCAAAAGTGCCGGCCGCGATGCAGGAACGGCACGTGCGGCGGGGCTGGGACTCGCGCTGCCGGGAAACAAGAGTTCGACGGCGTTGCGTGCCGCACCGAGCGTGGTCGCCGGATCCCAACTGACGTCCGCAGCGTACACGAAGCCGCCTTTACGCGGGTAGCGATCCCCGACGTATGTCACGCCCGCCGAGTCGATCTGCCGATCGAAGAAATCGGGTGCGGGCGTCGGGCCGTTGGTGTTCGTTGCATCGTTGGCGTTGTAACCGGACCAGTTGTAGGTCGGCGCGACGTAGTTGGTCGGGTCGCCAGCGGAAGTAATAGGCGGGTCGTAGCGGAACGTGCCGTTGGGGTTCGTGTAGCGCCGCCAACGATGGAAGGCGTTGCGCAAGTTGCTCGGGCTAGAAACCGCCGTCACGGGGGTCGACGAGTTGCTGAGGTTCGCCGGGTCGAACAAGAAGTCGCGAATGACGGGCGGGCCGTTCGGCGTCTCCATCGTCAGATTATTCGGCGAGAAGACTTCGCCCGTTCCCGCGAGGAATGGCACCGTGAGCCGGAACGGGTTCGGCCGAGTACCCGAGCCACCAGTGGCGAGCGCCTTACTTGGCGTGGTCGTTTGATACGTGTTGAAACGCGCGTAATGCCCGAACTTCGGGTACGCCGGGTCGGGGTTCAACAACCCTTGCACGATGTCGAACGAACCGGCAGTGCCGGGTTCCCAGTGCGTGGTCGAGGAGAACTGCATCGAACCGGACATGTCGAGCACGACGGCGATGTCGCGAGGGCGATGTGCGGCCACGGCACGCGACGACATCGGCATACTGCTGACGCCGAAGACTTTGGCGAAACTCGTCGGTTGGTCGGCGTTGACGACGACCTCGGCTGCCGTCCACGACTTCCCGCTCGGCTTGACGTTCGGGTAACTCGCGACGAAGCTGCCTGCAGCCGCGTCGTAATCGTAGAGACCGATTCGCACACGCTGCACCCGCGCGGCGTCGTAGCGAGCATTGAGAAAGATGTTTTCCTGAACGAGACTCCGCGCCATCAGATCGGCCGCGGGCTTCCGATTATCGTAAGCGTCCGGACTGGTGAACGGGGGCACCCGATTGTCGAGGGTGCGAGCGGCCGAGAGTGCGGCCGCATCGGCGGCGTTTTGCGACTCCGTGCGCGCGACCATGAGCATGCCCAGGTCGATCGCAAGGGCGACGAACGAAAACAGAGCGACCGCGCACACGGCG
>JAYSKW010000451.1:0-6101 GCA_043726085.1 Limnoglobus sp. | reverse complement strand
GGGTCGCGCTCTTCGCATGTGCCAATCGGCGTGTTCACGAACACTTCGATGAACGGGATCGCACCCGCTTTGTTGTCGGCGTGAATCGCACGGGCCGCGTCGCGGTCTTTGCGGTACGGGCTGATGAAACTCGTCAGTGCGAACAGCCCGCTATCGGCGAACAACTTCGAGACTTCGCCGATGCGACGAATGTTCTCTTCGCGGTCGGCGGCAGAGAACGCGAGGCCGAACTTCTTCGCCGATTCTTCCGAGTATTTGCGCGTGTCCATGAGGATCTTCGGGCCAGCGTTCAGGCCGAAGCGAATGTTGTCGCCATCGAGCGTGTAGGCGGCATGGCCGCGAGCGATCAGGACTTGTTCGAGCGCGACGGCGATAGTCGATTTCCCCGAACCGGACAGGCCGGTGAACCACAGTGTGGCCCCGGATTGCTTGAGCAACTTCGCCCGTTCGTCGCGGGTAACGGTGCCTTCGTGGTAGAAAATCTGCGTCGCATTCAATTCGGACATCACGAGCCTTTCGAGATTCGATACCGGGATTCGTATCGGTTCATGATAGGAAAAGGGCCGCTATTTGGCCGGGCGTACGCATCAGGACTTACCTCCCAGAATTCCACACCTTCCGCTTGCCTGCGCTTCGCGGTTTCGCGCATACTGCGAATTCTACCGAGGATTCGATATGGGCGAACGATGGCGGGATGCGTGTTGGTTGATCGTCGTGGGGCTGGTTTCGTCGGCGTCGATCGTCGCGTCGGCGCGGCACATGAGCGCGACGTTCGACGAACCGTGCCACATCGAACGCGGCTTGCACGGCTGGCGGACGGGGAGCATCAAACCGCTGATGAGTGCAGGGTGTATGCCGCTGCCGGTGGACGTGCAAACGCTGCCGTTGTACATCTGGGAACGCTATCGCGGCACCCCGTTCGACGCGGTTGCGGATATCGGCGAACTGCTGCCGGTGGCACGGATGGCGAACCTCGTGTTCTGGTGGCTTTTGCTGCTGTACGCGATGCGGTTGGGGCATGCGTTCGGCGGCGCGTGGGCGGGTCGTTTCGCGTGTGGCTTCCTCGCCACCGACCCAAATTTCCTCGGCCATGCGGCACTCGCCACGACGGATATTGCCATCACCGCGACGACGCTGATGGCGATCTTCCACTATCACACGGGCGCGGGGCGCAATTGGTTCTGGCGCGTCGGCGTGCCCGGCATTTGTTACGGCATCGCCGTTACCGCCAAGGCGAGCGCAATGGCGTTCGTGCCGCTCGGCTTCTTTGCGTTCGGGCTGTTCAAACTCTATTCCAGCGGCGCGCTCGCGATGCCCACTGGTGGCCTCTTCGGGCGCGTGCGATTCTACCAACGTGCGACATCGGCGTTGCGGTGGGACATCTTCTGGAGCCTCGCCGTTGGCTGCGTGTATGTCTTCGCGTACTGTGGCTCCGATTGGCAGACCGAACGCACGTTCGTCGAGTGGGCGCACGGGCTTTCCGAAGGTTCCACGAAGGACGCGATGGTGCCGGTGGCAGAGAATTTACGCATCTTCACGAATGCCGGCGAGGGGCTGATGCAACAGGTGAAGCACAACTTCCGCGGCCACGGCTCGTACCTTCACGGCGACTGGTACCCGCGTGCGTGCTGGTACTATTTCCCCTACGCGCTCACGGTGAAATTGCCAGAAACGACACTCGTTTTGCTGGCGGTGGCGCTCTTGTTGCGGACCCGCGCGTTCTTCGGCCCCGTGGGCGTGTTGACGCTGGTGCTGCTCGCGTTCAGCTTGAATTGCCGCGTGCAGATCGGCATTCGCCTTATCTTCCCACTCGTCGCAATGATCTATATCGCAAGTGCGATTGCCGTAGCGAACGCACGCATTCCGCGCGGTATCGGCGGGTTGGTCTTGCTGGCGAACGCGCTGATCGCGTGCAGCATTTGGCCGAACGGGCTACGGTATGCGAACATCACACACGGCGGGCCGGATGGCTGCTACCGCTACCTTTCGGACTCGAACGCCGACTGGGGGCAAGGCTTGAAACCGCTCGAAGCGTGGTGCCGCGCGAATGGCACCGAGAGCGTGGCCGTCTGGTATTACGGCACCGATCCGGACATGAACAAACCGCCGTTCCGCATCCGTCCGTTGCATTCGTTCGCGATCGCCACGAACGAACAAGCCCACGCCTACGTGGGGCCAGGTTACCTCGCAGTGAGTACCACACTCCTCAACGGCAACCCCGCCTTCACGCCGCAAACCGCCATCAGTCTCGGCTGGCTGAAAACGCAAACTCCCATCGACCGCGTCGGCACATTCGAGATCTACGACGTGCGATGATTCGGAACGACGTTGCAGAGACAAGTACAGACCGCGGCTACAAGATTCTGTAAAATGCTATCTTGGCAGACCGCTAACGATGCAATAATACGACTCAAAATAACTACATGAAACAACTAGTATTGTAGTTCGTGTCGAAACTTTGAGTGGGCACCGACGGTGCATTTGCGCGAGGACTCCAAACCTTCCGGGTTTTTTGTCGTGGCCGTACTGTCGGTGCCCACATCGCAAAGCTTCTTCGACCACGACCTGCTGCATCTGGTATGTTGAAAATGCAATCTACCTCGTGAACGGTTACATCACATGATCGCAGACGTATACATCCCCACGCTTGCGGCGGAGATTACCCGGCGGACGTGCCGAACGGATTTTTCTGCGCCGGGTTTCAGCATAACGAACGTTGGTCGGGCGATCGATTCGGTGGCGTTTCGGCAAATGATGGTCGATCTGAAATCCGCGATGTCTGCGATCCACGAAGCCGCAACGGGGAAGACACTGGTGTACCTGTCGGCAGCGCGGTTCGATCAGCAGACGACGACGAAGCCCCATTTGGATGGCGGACCCGAAGAGTGTTTCTTGATGTTGGGATACGAGCCGAGCGAGATCGATGCGGAACTGCAATTTTCGGACTACACGAAATGTGCATACGAACTCGGTATGAGTCCGACGGAGTTTATGGCGAAACACAACCCGATGTTTCGCACGGGTCAAACGACATTGCAACCCTATACAACGCGCGCATCGGACTTCTCGAAAGAGGATTATCAGATCGTGTGCATTAACAATTCGACGGCAGGGTTTTCCATCGAAACACCGAAATGTCAAGGCGTTTTGCACACTGCGACCATGCTGACACCCGACGAATCGAAACGCCGCGTCATCAACTCGACGATGATCGCGTCCGTTCCCATCGGCACGCCAGAAACGATCACCGCAGCATTCCAGCACGATTTCATCCACACAACAATCGTGCGTCGCCAAGGTTACGATAAATCGCATCTGCGCGACGATGAATGACTACTTCTTCTTTGGCTCTTCCTTTTTCACATCGGGCTTCTTCGGCTCGGCGTCGGGGGGCAGCATGGCTTTCACTAATGCGCCACTTGTGCCGTTGAAGAGGCGGACGATGCCTTCTTCTCCGCCGGTAGCCACAAGCGTGCCGTCGGGGCTGGTGGCGACGGCGTAGACGAAGTCTTTGTGCTCGCCGTAGGCGCGGGTTTGGCCGCCGTTTTCGGCGTTCCACAATCGCACCGTCGCGTCGCCGCTCGTCGTCAGGAAGGTCGTGGTTTTCGGCACGAAGATCAACCGCGTCACTTGCTTCTGGTGCCCGATAATGTCGCGGAGTTTTTCGCCCTTTTCGTAGTCCCATACTTTCACGAAATTGTCCGCCCCGCACGAGACGATCTTCTTGCCGTCGGGCGTCCAGCCGACATCGAGAACGTGGTGCGTGTGACCCTCGAACGACTTCACGAATTTACCCGATGGCACCTCGAACACCTTGACGAATTTATCGGCGGCCCCGGTCGCAAGCAGCTTGCCATCGGGGCTGAAACTCACGCCGAAGACGGTGTCGCTGTGCCCCGCTTTGATCTCGAATGCGAGTTTGCCTGCCGCGTCGAAAACCTTGATTTCGCCATCTTCGGTCGGTGCCCCGCCACCCGTTGCGATCAGCTTGCCATCGGGCGAATAGGCGATGGCGACGACGCGATCCGCGAAGCCGCCGATGCGCATTTTTGGCGTGCCTTTGTCGGCGTCCCACAACGTCATTTCCTGGTAGCTACCGGTCGCGAGCGTCTTGCCGTCGGGGCTGTACGCCATCGCTTCGACGAGCGAAATGTGCGCGGTGTTCGCGGGCTTGCCGTCGGGGAGTTTGAGTTCGGGGTCGACTAGCGTTTTCTTGAACTCGCCGGTCTTGCCGTCGAACAAATGGATTTGGTTGCCACGCCCGGCGGCGACGATGGTTTTGTCGGGCGTGATCGCCACGGCGCGAACCGGTTTGACGATCGCGGGTGGCAGGTTCAGCACGACTTTTGGCCGCACGCGGATCTCCGAACCGGTCGGTGCTTTCGCGCCTTGTTCGATCCAGAGTTTCAGCACGGCGACTTCTTGGCCGTTGAGGTCGTTCGCGTCGGAGCGTGGCGGCATGATCGGGTTTTTGTGCTGCGCGGAAAACACGAAGAGGTTGCTCTCCATCGGCTTGCCCGCCACGACGGCAACGCCGCGTTTGCCGCCCTTCACGACGCTCGCGTGGTTGGCCATGTCGTACTTGCCGCGAAGCTCCGTGCCGGTGTGGCAGACGGTACATTTGTTCGCGAAAATCGGCTGCACGTCTTTCGTGTAGTCGATCGGGTCGGTGCGAGTCAGTACCGCCGCCGGTATCGGCGTCGGCGGGGCTTTATCCTTCTTTTCGTCGGCGGCAAACGTCAATATCGGCACCGCGAATGCTAACGAGAGTATGAGCGAACGCATACGGTGAAACTCCATGTTTATTACTTGCTGATGTTTAAGTTAAACTTCGCTTCGTGCGTCGTCGGGTATTTCGCGTCCCACATGGCGATGGCCTGTACGACAATGTTGTTGATGCCGCCTGCTTTCACGTCTTTATCGGCGGCGATCGCGACTTTCACTTCGTTCTGCCCGGCGGGGATCGTGGCCTCGATCGCGGTCACACCCTTGGTTTCCTTGGGGAAAACGAGCTTAACCTTAAACTCGCCGGCAAACTCGAACAGTCGCTCGACGCGAACGGTCACTTCGCCCGTGCCACCGATTTTGACGTTGCCCACCGGTTGTGCGGTGATCTTCCCGAGGCTGACGGGAATCACTTTCACCTCGAACGGCGGCGCGAATGCGGAGACGGTAATATCTTTTTTATCCTTGCCCGTCGGGTCTTTGGTAAACTTCACCAATGTGTCTCCACGTAGAGAAATCGTGTAGGTTCCGGGTGCGGCATTCGCCTTCACGTCGACGATGAATGGGGCATCGTTTTTATCCTTGGCGATCGGCAGTGGCTGGCCGTTGTTGATGGTTACGGGTGCGTTTTGCATGTTTGCGATTGTCGCCTCGGCTTGCACGTTCACGGGGCCTGCGCGGGCCTCCACGTCTTGCCACGTCACCTTCACCGGCACGCTGATTTTCTCGCCCGGTTTCACAACCAATGGTAGTGTCGCTTTCTGATCTTTGCCATCGACTTTCACCGTTGCCGCTGTCAGGTCGGCGGCGATGCGGAACGGCGACTTGCCGGCGCGCGTCGCGATTACCAACGATTGATCGAGCCGCGAAATCAGCGGCACGTTCTGCTGGCCGATCAGGCTCCAGGAAATGCTCGCGGGGCGGGCCTCGCGAATGACCGGTTTGCCGTCGATCGTCGCCGTCAGTTTCACTTTCATTTCGACCGTCGCATCAGCAAGCGTGCCCGCACCGGAAAGCACGAGCGTGCCCCACTTCTGCCCCGTGCCGATCGATGCGGGCATGGCCACCACGCCCGCAGGCAGGCCTTCCACGGTGATCGCAAGCGGGCCGGTGAAGCCATCTTGGCGTTGCACGAACAGATCGAGGCCGACCTCGCCCGCACTTTGCGCGATCGTCGTGGCTGGCAGTTCGCGGCTGCGTGCCATCACGATCGCGCGGAAATCGGGCTTCGGCGGCGCGATCCGCAATCGGTACGCATTGCGCGGGCCGAAGCTGACGTTCGCTTCGCGGCTGCCGACCATGATCAGATATTTGCCATCGGCGGCGGCGGTGAACTTGTATGCGGGCGGGTCGCCGCTGCGGTTGAAGAACGATGT
>JAYSKW010000450.1:0-8050 GCA_043726085.1 Limnoglobus sp. | reverse complement strand
CGGCGATGATGTATTTCACGCCGGGCAGTTCGAGTTTCTGGCCGGGCATTGGCGGGGGCATGGCGGTACCTTGTAACGGGTGAATCAGCGGGGGGAAACGTTTTCGCCGAGTGAACGCAGCAGTTCGAGCGGGTAAATTCCGGTGTCGTGGCCATCGTTCCAGGTGATCTGGTACGCATAAAAGCCGACGGGCTTCATACCGACGGGGACCGGTGCACCGGCTGCGGCTTCTTGTGCGGACAACACGCGGAACGGGTCGATCGGCTTGCCGACATCTTCGGTACACGACGCACACGGGCAGCTTTTCCGCAGCGCACGAAACGGCGCGAACGTCGTGGCACCGTCGTTCCATTCGATGCGCAGGCCGTCGCCGTCCTTCTTCAAGGAGAGCGGTTTCAGCGGTTGCGCGGTGCCAGCAGTCATCGGGGTTACCTCGGGAAAACCAGTTGCCGTTATGATACGTTTCGCGGCGATGGAAAACGAATCGGACGCGGAGACTACCTCCGCGTCCGATGAAAAATGCCTGAATATCGCGATTATCGTTTCGGTGGTGCCGTCAACTTGATCGGCCCCGGAGGCGACGCCGCGACAGGCTCTTGCTGGCCGAACACGACGCGCACGATGCCATCGGCACCTGCCGTTGCGCGCACGGGATACGGCTTGCCGCCAATATCCACGTTGCCCGCCCAGACGCCGTTCGCATCCAACGGACCACTGACAAGCGTCGTGCGCTTACCGCCTTTACCGACTTCACTCTCCTTTTGTGTCATGCCGAGTTCAAATTCGATCTTCCGCGTCGCCCCAACAGCCGCGGGCATCTGTGGAAGTTTCACGGCCAACTGCTGCTGTTCGTTCATGCCGCCACCAACGGTGTTGCGTACGGGTGCCAAGACCGTCGTACGCTCTTCGCCGATCATGATCGGGATCGACACATCCGAACCGCCCGCCGCCGCCGCGAGTTTGTCGGCCGCAACCGACCACTCGCCCGTTACCGTCACCGACTTCTTATCCTTGGCAATCACGACTTTGACGTTCTTCACTGGCTTGGTCGTTTTCTCGTCGAACTTGGCTTCGACAATCGTACTGTTTGTGTCGGTCGAAAGCGTTTTGCTGAAACCCTTCGTCGGACCGGTCTGGTCGTGGTGTGGGGCGGCAATCATTGTTGTTCGATTGATTCGTTCGACCTTCGTCACGGAATCGGTCACGGTGAACATCGCATCGTAGCCCACCTTCGCGGCGGCCACATTCACCGTTTGCACGACGACTTGTGGGACGGCCTTCGACTTCGATAATGCCGTCAACACGATTGCGTTTTGGCCCGACATTGGTAGCGTGATGTATCGCTCGAACGGGCCGGACTGCGCGACGAGGTGTTCGGACTTGTCGCCGAACTTCCAGACGACTTCATCTGTGTTTTGAAACTCCCCGCTAACTCGATACGTTGCGGGGGCGTCGAGCTTGATCGGTTCGATTTTCATGCCGATAATCGTCGGCGGCAACAAGTTCGGGCTACTCGGCGCGGGCGTCAGATCGACCGTCACGTTACGGTCGTTATCGTCGAGCAGGAAGTTGCGGACGACCAAACTGACCTTAAACGAACCCGGTTTTTGATACGTGTGCGAGACCTTTTCGAGGTTCGGGTCGAACGGTTCGAGCTGCGAACCGTCGCCGAAATCCCACCAGCCCGATTGCCCCGTCGCCAGGTTATGGCACGTGACGACGAGGCCATCTGCCGTCACGGAAAAGTTCGCGACTGGCTTGCTGGGCTTGATGACGCGGTCGAATACCGCATTGGAGTAGACCGCAACCGCCCCCGTGCAGAGGCCGAGAAATCCACCCATGACGACCTTCACGAAGCTCTTCTTCGGAGGCGAACTCGTTTCCGCGCCCATAACCTTGGCCCTCTTCCGAACGGTAAAATTCAAATCAGTCTGCAAGATATACCGATCGACGCGAATCGGGGAAGCCCGATCTCTTCCGCGTCATACATGTTGAATTTGTCATTCGATGTTCGGGTGTTCGCAGAAGTGAATACTCGCAGCGGAGTACGCGTCAGTCACTAATTCCGCATCTGAATGCGTCGGCAAAAAGGCGGTTGAGATGGCGAAACGGGACTAATGAGATGGCAGGCAATGATGTAACGGAGGACGCGAAAGCAGGCTCATCCGGGAAGTGAATACTTCCCGGATGAGCCTGCTTTATTTCTCTTAAGGAATCGTTAGCTCAACAAGCCGGTTACGACTTCGCCCTTGACGAGTTCGCGTGGCTGGTTGAGGTGGTTGTGGACAATCGTATCGGGCTTGATGCCGACGCTGTGGTAGATCGTGGCCAAAAGCTCGGTCGGGTGAACCGGGCTATCGAGCGGTGCCGACGCGGTATTGTCGGACTTTCCGTGAACGTAACCGCGTTTGATACCACCGCCAGCGATGACGGCGGTGTAACAGTATGGCCAGTGATCGCGGCCGTCGTCGTTGTTTTGATTGCCCGAAGTACTCACGCCACGTTGTGGGCTTCGTCCGAACTCACCTACCGCCACGACAAGCGTATCGGCGAGCATCCCGCGTTGATCGAGGTCTTCAATGAGTGCGGACAAGCCGGCGTCGAGCATCGGTGCCGCCTGGTTTTTCAGGCGGTTGGAAAGGCCCGCGTGCGTGTCCCACGAGTGGTTGTCGCTGTTCGCCACTTTCGGCCAGTTGATTTCGACGAACCGCGTACCGGCCTCAACGAGTCGCCGTGCGAGCAAGCAACATTGACCGAAGGTGTTTTTGCCGTACTTCTCGCGCAGTTCCGGCTTTTCCTTCGTGATGTCGAACGCATCGCGGGCACGGCCGGAAACGATCAGGCCGAGCGCCTTGCCGTAGTACGAATCGAGTTCGTACTTGCTCACCGATTTCTCGATGTCCGGCATCCCCTTGGCGACGGTGTCGCGTAGCGTCGCGCGGCGCGTCATGCGGGACGCCGTCAGGTCTTCGCGGAGCTTCAGATCGTCGACTTTGATGCGGTCCATCTTGCCCATATCGAGGTCGTCGCCCGATGGGTACAGCAGGTACGGGTCGTACGCTTTGCCGAGGAAACCGGCGGTTCCGCCCTTCCCGACGACGTTCGACTCTTGCAGGGGGCGTGGCATCATGACGAACGGCAGCATCGGCACATCGGTCGGCCGCAGCTTGATGATGTTCGAGCCGAGCGTGGGGAAATCCTTCGGGCTGGGCGGTTCGAGTTGCCCGGACGCGCTGACTTTGTCCGTCGTGTAGCCCGTGTGCATCTGATAGATGGCTGCGGTGTGGTTGAATAAGCCGTTCGGCGTGTAGCTCATCGAGCGAATCAGCGAGGTTTTGTCGAGTTGCTGTGCGAGTTTAGGCATCAACTCTGTGAGATGTACGCCGGTCAACTTCGTCGGCGCGCTTTTGAACACGCTGCGCACTTTGTCTGGAACATTTTCTTTTGGATCCCACAAGTCGAGGTGACTGGGTCCGCCTTGCAGATAGACGAGGATGACGCTTTTCGCTTTACCGAAACCGCGTCCGCCCGCTTCTTTCGCGGCAGGTGCGTTCGCTTGAGCTTCCATCGCCAGCACTTGCGCGAGCGAAACCCCCGCGAAAGATAGGCCGCCGACGCGGAGCAGTTCGCGACGGCTGACGCCATCGCAGGTATCTTTACCAGCAAAACCAGGCACGACAAACATGAGAGACTCCCGAGAAGGTGGCGAGGCGGGGCAGGTTCGCGTTAGCGGATTCTATACTCTGTAGTAGAAAGTCTAAATGACCGCAACGCGAACTGCAAGCGAAAAGCGAAAACTCATTCAAGTTGTTTCGTATGCCCCCCGTCCCCGATTCCTTCGCTCGCTTCACGGTGTTAGCCAGTGGCAGGTCGGCGAATGCCTCGTTACTGCAAACGGCATCGGGTGGTTTCCTCATCGATTGTGGCTTAGGGCCACGCGAACTCGGTCAGCGACTCGCGGTGATCGGGGCGAATTGGTCGAACGTCGACGCGATCGTGCTCACGCATACCCACGGCGATCACATCAAGTCGGCGTCACTCGCGCAAATCCATCGGCTGAAAGTGCCGTTTTACGTGCATCGACAACACGCGGAGTATCTCGCCGAATACAGCAGCGACTACGAAGAGTTGCGGGCGAGTGGCACGATCCGCTTCTTTGAAGAAGGCGTGCCGATATCGCTCGGCGAGGATGTCGTCTGCCTGCCGTTCCGCGTGCCACACGATAGCGATCCGACCTTCGGCTTCCGCTTCGACGGATTTGAACAGACAACAGGTAAATGGTGGTCGCTCGGTTATGCATCGGATCTGGGGCACACGCCAAAGTATCTGAACGCGATTTTCGCGGAAGTGGACGTTCTCGCACTCGAATACAACCACGACGTGCAGATGGAACAGAACTGCGGCCGACCCAAACAGCTCATCGAGCGCGTTCTCGGAAATCTCGGCCACCTGTCGAACGATCAGGCGGCGGCGTTTACGAGCGAACTTTTGAAGGCACGACAAACACCGCTACAGGCGCTGATTCCGCTGCACCTTAGCCGACAATGCAATACGTCCGAGTTGGTCGCGATCGCAGCCCGTGCGGTACTGAATACTGCCACGAAGCTGTTGGTAACGAGCCAGATGACGCCCACGAAAACCGCGGTGATCGTGCCAACGAAATCGGCACAACCTGCGGTGGCTTTGCCAGATTCTTACGTGCGAACCGCACGACAATTACGCATCCCCGGAATGGATGAATGATTTTCTGACGAATAACGCAATTATGTGTGAAACTGGGGCAATTATGCCGAAAGTTCCGGTTAGTTGCGCTATTCGATTCAATTGCAACGCACTCCATTCGCGATGATTCTACCGCATAGCGCATTAATGCCGATGGTGACGGTACGGAGAAGTTTGCCTTTGCGGGAGTGATCGATGAATCGATATCGAACGAGCTTACTTGCGTTAATCGTGATGCCAGCGGTGGCGTTCTGTGCGGAACCGAACGTCGTGATGCTGCCGGGGACGACGGTTCCGGCGTATTCCGGGGCTTCGATTCCCGCGATGCTCACGCAGCCGATACCAGTCGATCCGAACGTGCATTTCCCCGGTGCCTGTGCCGTGGAGTGCGCTCCCCGCGCGGGCGTACTGAAGTCGATGATGAACTGGATATGCCAGCCAAAAACGACGTGCGCCCCGAACGTGTCGATCCCGAATACGTGCAATGCAACCGCGAATTACAAACCGGTAGTCGCAGTGGCAAAGGTTCCACACACGAAGGCGACGGTCGTTCATACCAGCGGCAATTTGGATCGCTTCAAGGAATGGTTTTGCTGGCACCCGAGCAAGGAACAAGGGATACCCGCATTCCTGGCGACACCCTATCAGAGTCCATTGCGAGCGTATTTCCGTAACTGCACGGAACCCGCGATGGGATGTGCGACCGGTTGTGCCACTTCGCCCAAATGTGAAGTTGCTGGTACCGTCGGACCGGTCGAAAAAGCCACCGTCGTGCAGCAAGTCGGTTTGTCTGGCCAAACGCTATTGCCAGGCTTCCGCTTCGCAAAAGCGACTGCAACTCCCGGCCAAGTCGCTTTCGCAAAACTGACACCGTCAACAGTGACTCCCGTCGGTTACGTGGCACCCATCGGCCCAGTGGCACCGAAACCGAACCCGTTGGTTCGTCCGTTCACCAACCCTTAAAAAATCCACAAGCCCAGGGTTCGATGTTGCTCGTCGTACCCTGGGTAACTCACTTCGCCAATCCAACTGGAGTCAGTGGAATCGGGTATGGCAAACCGCTCGAATTCGTTGGCGATGCGGACGATTGCGGTGCGTAGTCCGATGGCAGTGGCAGTTCGTTTCCCGGCGATGCGGCTCCGCCGGTTGGGTAGCCTGTCGGTGCGCTGAAGATAGGCGCGGATGTCATGCCGGTCGGTATCGTTTGTGGGTACGTCGCGAAACCGGAGCTGATCGCGGGGCTAGTGTTGTAATACGGCTGCGGTGCCATCGGCATTGTCGCCATGGCGTTGCCGGAGTAACGCGGTTGCTGCATTATCTGGCCTTGGGAAACGCCTGCACTTCGCGATGTCGGCGTGTCGCAGCGTTCGCGGCAACTGCTGAACCGCGAACGCTCGATGCAGGTTCGGCAGCCAGAATTGCTGGCGAGAATGGCGATGCCGAGAATACTCCACCACAATCGGTTCATGATTTTGACCTCGTTTGCGAACGTGTCGGTTCGCCAGATTCAGAACTTTAATCAATTCTGACAGTCGGCAAAATCATTCCAAGCCGAGATCGCGCATAAAAATACCCGCCAGGGATTCCCTAGCGGGTACACTCATCGAATTCCGCACAGTTTCGCTGGCCGTTGCAACCGGATTAACCGGCCTTCTTTGCCGTACCGACGCCCTTTGCCACGATTTCCTTCTTGAGGTAATCGAGGGCCGCTTCGAGTTGGCGGTCCTTGAACGGGGCTTTCGCGGCCTTCTGTGGCGTAATCGCCTTACCGATATGCTCCTTGTCGTAAAGCAATTCACCGAGGTCTTGTCGTTCTTCTCGCGTGATCTTCACTTCGTAGCCCTTGGTCGGCGACACGCCCCATTCGTCTTCGGGCTTGCCCGTCGTGCTTCGTTTGTCGATGTTGCGGCCGAGCGGTGGGAAGTATCGCGCCGTCGTCAGCTTGAACACGCCGCCTGTCGTATCGAACGGGTCGACGGTTTGCACGCTGCCTTTGCCGTAGCTGCGTTCGCCGACTACAACCGCGCGGTCGTAATCTTGCAGCACGGCGGAGACGATCTCCGATGCACTCGCACTGCCACCATTGACGAGGCACGCCATTGGGAACTTCGACTTGTTGAAGTTCAGGTCGGGTTCGCCGGAATCGTAATGTTTGTCTTCCTTACCGACTCGCGGTGTCACCCTCAAAAGCAATCCGCTTTCGATGAACATGTCGGAGATCAGCAGCGCACCGGGCAACGTGCCACCTGGGTTAAAGCGCAGGTCGAGAACGAAGCCCTTGACCCCCTGGCGGGTGAGTTTCTGCATCGCGCCGTGCAGTTCGGCGGCGGTGCGTGGGCCGAACTGGCTGAGGTAGACGTAGCCGATTTTGTTCTCTTCATCGAGCATAAAGTCCCAGTTGTCCTTCTCGGCCCGCTTCACACCGAAGACGGTTTCGAGCGAGACGCGACCGCGTTCGATGTCGAGTACGATCGGTTCCTTGACGCCTTCGCGTTCGATGACGATCGTGATCGGAATCCCCGGTTTGCCGAGGATGATCTCGATCGCTTTGTCGGTCTTGATGCCGCGCATCGAGACGACTTTCGGCGCATCGGCGGGGAGTGGCTTGCCTTCGGGATCGACTTCGCGGCGAACTTCGACAATGAGATCGCCCGCCTTGACGCCAGCCTTGTAGGCGGGGCTGCCCTTGATCGGCGAAACGACGAGCAGGCCGTCGCGAGCGAGGTCGCGGCGAATGTGAATGCCGATGCCGCTGAACTGCGACTTGAGGCGGCTTTCTTCGCGCTTCATCGTTTCTTTGTCGAAGTAGCGAGTGTGCGGGTCGCCGATACTTTCGGCCATCATGCCGAGCGCGATGTCGGCGTCTTTCTGGTTGTCGAGGTCTTCGCGTTTGCCGAGTTTCGTGCGGGCTTTTATCAAGAGGCTCTTTAACGCATCGGCATCGAGCGTCTTCGCGGTCTTGAGGATCGCTTCGATGTCCGCAGGAATCGGCTCTTCGATTCGCTTGTACAAACCGCGAATCGCACCCGCAACCAGGTCGCCTTCGTTGAGGACTTTGACGTACTTCACCTTGAGCGTTTCGGCGGCGAGTTCGACGATTTGCGTGAAGGTGGCCGCATCCTTCGCGGGCAGCACCATCGCTTCGGCGAGCTTCGCGCGGCTGGCCAGGAATTCTTCCGTGTTCAGCTTTGCATCGGTCAGTTCTTGATACTTCTTCCGCAGTTCCTGATGGTTCTTCAGCGTCGGCATTCGGCTCAATAACTTCACGCCTTCTTCGACCGCGTCCTTGGGCAATGTGCCGGCTTTCGCAATCGTGTCGAACGCCGCA
>JAYSKW010000449.1:0-2191 GCA_043726085.1 Limnoglobus sp. | reverse complement strand
GCTTCGCATCGCAGTCGTTGGAGTCGGGCACCTCGGACAGCATCACGCCCGTATTCTGTCCACGTTGCCCGATGTCGAACTCGTCGGCGTCGTCGATTCCAACTACGAACAAGCCTGCACCGTGGCCGAACGTCTCGGCACGAAGCCGTTCGCGGACATCGAACCCCTGTTCGGCCGAATCGACGCCGCCACCGTTGTCACGCCCACGCTTTACCACCACCCCGTCGCGTCGGCGTTCCTCAAGGAAGGCATTCCCGTCCTGGTGGAAAAGCCGATTTGTCGAACGCTCGCCGAAGCCGACGACCTCATCCGTCTCGCCGCCGAGGCCGGTGTGCCGCTCCAAGTGGGGCACATCGAACGCTTCAACCCCGCCTTTGAAGATCTCGCTCGCCGTCCGATTCGCCCGAAGTTCGTCGAAGCCGAACGGCACGGCCCGTTCACCGGCCGTAGCGTCGACATCGGTGCCGTCCTGGACTTGATGATTCACGATCTGGACCTGTTACTCGCTCTCGTGCGATCCCCGGTGAAGACCGTCGAAGCCGTCGGCGCGTCGGTGTTCGGTGGCCACGAAGACATGGTCAACGCCCGGCTCGTTTTCGAGAGCGGCTGCGTCGCCCACGTCACCGCGAGCCGAATTACCCAGCGCCCGAAGCGGCGATTGCGAATCTGGGCACCCGAAGGGTACGCGGGTATCGACTTCGTGACGCGGAAGTTAGTGTTGGTGCAACAAAGCCAGGAAGTGCGGCAGTACGGCCTGCGTGCGGACAAAATGGACGCCGCCGCACGTGCGAAACTCAAAGACGATGTCTTCGGACGACACCTGCAAGTGAAGTACTCCGACGGCGACCGCAAAGCCGACCCGCTGACAGCCGAGTTGCGTCACTTCATCGATTGCGTACGAACGGGCCGAACGCCGCGCGTGACGGGCGAAGATGGCCGCGACGCACTGGAACTCGCCGAACGCATCCTCGTCAGCCTGCAAAGCCATTCGTGGGAAGGCCACACCGATGGCCCCGTCGGCCCGAACCGAATGCCACGCCCCGCCGGCTGGCTCTTCGACGTCCCACGTGCGGAGGCGGCGTAACCATTCGTTTGTTCCCATCGGAACGCACTGGCGTTCCGCACTCTACTCTTCCACGACTTCTAGTTCGGCACCCGTTAAAAACGACCAGCCGCACGCGGCGCACATCTCGTCGGTTTCCTCCATCACGGCTTCGCACGACAGGCAGACCGACGCCACTTCGGGTTTTGGCTCAAAGTACGTCTTCAACAAATTTGGGTGTTTTTCCATAACGGCGAGCGCGGCCACAGCATCGGTTTCAGCCACTTGCACCTTTACCCAACCGACGGCAGGGCCGAGGAGCCAATCGGCGGTGATCGTGTTCGAGTCGGCGACGAACGTGGCGATGCCTTCTTGTTCGAGCGCCCACTTCACCGTCTCAGCCTGGATCGACGACGGATACGTGCAGAGCGTCGTCAGTTTCGGTTCCATGGTCGCGCTCGCTCGGGGTCGGGTTCGTTCATGGCAACTTGGCGAAGATTGCGGACGTGCTATAAATCGCACTATTCCTTCGGCACCAACGCGATTTGCACGGCTTGCGCCATTAGTTTCGCGCCGGCGGCGTTCGGGTGAACCTTATCCGGGAACAGTTTCGCCTTGCCACTCAGGGCTTTGTACAGGTCGATCACTGGTAGTTTTTTGTCTTTTGCGAGTGCGAGCACCTTCGGAATCACGCCGTCTTTGATTCGCGAATTCTCGATCCCCCACTCGCCGGGGAAGGCGGGCACGGGCGTACAGAGATAGATTTTCGGCTTCGATTCCAGCTTCGCGAACGATTCGACGAGTGCCGTGAAGTCTGCCGTGAATTCGTCCGCGTGCGTCCAGTTCGCCGGCTTTGTGTCGTTCGTGCCGAGCTTGATGACGACGATATTCGGCAAGAACGCGAGTGCGTCTTTGTACTTCTTCTCGTTGATGTACGGTGCATCGCCCTTGCTCAGCAGCGTTCGCCCACTGACGCCGAAGTTCTTCACGTCGTACGCCTCGCCGAGCAACTGTTGCAACACCGCCGGGTACGCTTCCTTTTCCGGGTTCTTCAATCCCGCACCTTGGGTGATACTATCGCCGACGCAAGCGACGCGAATCGTCTCGGCGGCGTGCATTGCCAACGGAAATCCGCACATCATCGCCATC
>JAYSKW010000448.1:0-8106 GCA_043726085.1 Limnoglobus sp. | reverse complement strand
GGCGAATATCACCTGACGCTCCACCGCATTCAGGGGAAAGATCGCTTCCACATGGCCCTCGACGAAACCGGTCGCGTGATGGACGTCAGCCACTCGGGCCAACGTACGCAAGGGCTATTTGCAGGCGCGTCAGCGGCGAAGGGGTGATTCCCATACCATGTGCGGCGCGTTACACTTTCTAACATGCCTCCATTTCTTGCCGAACTCGGATCGTCGATCGTGCCCACGCGCCGCGACTGGCTGCGCGTGGGGGTGCCGTCGCTGTTGGCGGCCACGTTGCCTCGGTTGCGTGCGGATTCGCGTCGGCCGGGTTTTGGGCGTGCGAAGTCGGTCGTAGTCGTGTTCACGAGTGGCGGGCAAAGCCAGCTCGATACCTGGGATCCGAAGCCCGATGCGCCGGTCGAAATTCGCGGCGCGTTTCGGAGTATCCCGACGGCAATCCCCGGCGTGCGGTTCTGCGAACACCTGCCGCAACTCGCGAAAATCGCCAATCGTTTCAGCATCGTTCGCAGCGTCACGCACGACGATCTCGATCATGGCTCGGCGTGTTACCTGGCACTGACCGGTCAACGTCATCCGCAAAAGTCGTCGAACCCGCCGCCGAAGCCGACAGACTTCCCGGCGCTCGGGGCGATCCTCAAACGGGTACGCCCGACGGATCGTTTTCCGCAAACGGCCGTTCACGTGAACGGCCCGCTGCTCGCGCCGTTGGAAGTGTCGCCGGGGCAGTACGGCGGGTTTCTCGGCCGAGGCTACGATCCGTACACCGTGGGCAACGTCACGGAAACCGATGCGTTAGTCGAAGGGTTTGCATTCCCGGAAAATGTGTCGCTCGAACGGGCGGCGGCGCGGCGAAAACTGGTCGGCGAACTCGAACGCCACGCGACTCCGCGCCTGCCGATATCGACCGACCAACTGACACTGGCGCGTCAGGCGTACGATTTTCTACTTTCTCCCGTGGCACGCGATGCCTTCGATTTGGACCGCGAACCCACGAAACTTCGCGAGCGGTATGGCCGACATCGTTCGGGACAGGCGTGCTTACTGGCGCGTCGGCTCGTCGAAGCGGGGGTGCCGTGGGTGACGGTGTTTTTCAACCATTGCATTCGCGGGCAAGACGACCACCCGACCGAGACCGATCAATACGGCTGGGACACGCACAACGATATTTTCGACGCGATGCGAACGCACCTGCTGCCGCGATTCGATGGCAGTGTGTCCGCGTTACTCGAAGACTTGCGGGTGCGTGGATTACTCGAAACGACGTTGGTGGTGGTGATGGGCGAATTCGGACGTGCGCCGCGTGTGGCGATCGAAAAGAACTTCCTGGGCAGTTCGCCGGGGCGGAAGCACTGGGGCGGATGTTACTCGGTGATGCTCGCGGGAGCAGGCATTCGGCCTGGAACGATCTACGGTTCCTCGGACCGCATCGCGGCCTACCCCGGCGAGAACCCCGTCACGCCCGGCGACCTCGCCGCAACACTGTTCCACGCACTCGGCATCGACCCCACCGGCCACTTCCAAGACGGCACGAACCGCCCCTACCCCATCGCAAGTGGCGACCCAATAAGTGGGCTATTCGGGTGATGGTTGTCACAACATAGGATCGAACGAATGGGCGACGCATGTCCGCATCTCCGTCTGAAATGCCGGCCACAAGATCTACCCACCTCGAATTCGACAGGTGTGCCAATTCAAGAAGGCCACGACGGCCACATTTTCAAAGCCAAGCCATACGTCGAGTAGAAGTAAAGTTACCACCACGGGTCTTCGAGCCACCACTCGGGCTGCTCTTCGCCGACGCCTTTTCCCGTTGGGCTGGTATGTCTCAGACTCCGATTGTTGGTTAAAAATGGCGAAGTCAGCCCGAGCAATGGGGAAGGCGCATTTTCCTTGTAGTGCCAACAGCGAGCGACGGTCCAGGCCGGTGGCATCCATCGGTTATCATTGTCCAAGGCGGCCAGCATCACGCGACCGAGTTGATAGGAAAGGTTGACACCGGCTACCTTGACTTGGCCGGATACGCTCGTTGGCCACTGAATTTCGTTCGCGAAAGGCTCCCATATCTCGTACGGGATATTGGTGAGCATCGCGCCCGTGTCGACAACGGCATCGAAACGCCGCAATTGATTGATTTCCGCACGAGGTCGCCAATTCGGCTGTTCGTTCGGTCGAACAAAATGTAGGCCGACGAATAGCCGGAACGTCGGCATCGCAACGACTTCACCCGTGCCGGTGTAAGTCAAATCTTCTGTGTGAGTGCGAGTACGCAGGCGAAGTCGAGCCAAGTGAGACTCCCCACTCGATTAATATTCGGGACGCTCGATGAACGTGGTAACGATTCGCGACGGCGAATGACCCGTTGTTTGCGACACTTGATTGCGCAGTACCTTCAGACTCTTGTGATGGCCGAGTAGTTGCTTGCCAACGACGGCGATATACTCGCCGAGGTAAGCGGTGAACGACCCCTTGTTGTGCTCTTCGTCGATCCACGCAACATCCGCCTGTGCGGCCAATCCTTCGGCATCGAGTTCCAGATAGATGTCGTCGGTTCTGTCGTTGTGGTTACCCCAACTGGATGCGTCACTCCTCGAAGTCGGATCGACGGTTGAATCGATCTCGGTTTCTGGTCTGTTCATTGTCTCTACTCCCAGTCGGTTTGTCGGATCGCATAATTATACACGCCGTTTACTTCGTGCCGCGCCAGAGCCAGCGCATCGAGTCGGGGAGGATCGCGCCGCCGTGACGGCCGTTGTGGCCGCCGTCGCCGAACGCGAACTGATAGTCGTAGTTCATGTATTTCAACGCGAACGCCATCGACACATTTGCCTGCGGCCAGTGGCCGTGCAAGTTATCCAAATCGCCCGCGCCATCTTGTAGGAACACGCGGATCGGCTTGCGTTCGGTCTTGCGAATCATGCCCGGATAGACATCGCCGCCACGAATGTTCGTGAAGCTGCCGACGTGCGAAAGCACCTTGCTGAATAAGTCCGGGCGTTCCCATGCGGCCGTGAATGCGCAGATGCCGCCGGAACTAATCCCGCAGAGCGCACGACCGGCTGCATCGGTGCGTAGTTTCACCGTCTTTCCCACCTCGGGTAGCATTTCTTTCTCCAGGAACGTCGCATATTGCGGTGAGGGCGTGTCGTACTCAAAGCTTCGGTTCGATCGCCCGGGCAGTTTTGGATCGGCGGCGGGCATGGTTCCCGGGCTGATGAAAATGCCCACGGTGACGGGCATCTCGCCGGCGTGAATGAGGTTGTCCAACACGATCGTCGAACGATACTGCCCCTTGGGATTTTGGTATCCGTCGCCATCTTGGAAGATCATGACGCACGCCGGTGGGCCATCGGCCTTGTACTGTGCGGGCACGTACACCCAGTAGTCGCGAACCGTGCCGGGGAAGACTTCGCTCTTCCACGTCGCTTTCGTTACCGTGCCTTTCGGGACGCCGTCTTTCGGCGTCGCTTCAGGCGGCAGCGGGTACGTGTCGGCGGCCATGGCAGCAGTTGCGAAACGACAAGCGAGCAGTGTGGCGATGAAGAGGCGGAACATTCGGGAACCTTTCGGAGCAGCAATCGGCGGGAAGGACCGCAAACAGCGTACCACGGCCGCACAACTGGATCAAAGGTTTTGTTAGCCCGACGCGCTAGCGAGGAACGTACGAACATGCGCCTGGAGAGCGGCATCGCGTAAGCGTGCCGTGGTAGTAGCTGCAGTGGGTTCCCACGGCACGCTTACGCCGTGCCGCTCGCCAGGTTTTCGCGACGAGCTGACCGGTTCAATTTATTCAATTGTTTTTTCTGATACGGGAGTTCTCGTCCATGACGACTCGCTTTCTCGACGATGCGATCGACATCGATTTCCTCATGGCGGATCTGGCGTCCGATCCGTGCGAGCGGACCGACGAACTCGTGATGCCACTGGAGGTATTCGAGACGCGATTCCAGTCCGATACGCCCGTCGAGAACAGTTGGCCGCAACCGCGACGCTTGACGCAAGAAGACCCAACGCTGCGGATCCCGTACGAGGCGATCCCGTGGGATGCGCTCGCGAACGGTGCGATTCTCGAAGACATCATCGCCGTCGTGCCGATGGCGATTGTGGCTATTGGCAACGATGGTCACGTGCGGTTCTGGTCGGCGGCGGCTGCGGCGCTGTTCGGCTGGACGTCCGAGGAAGTCGTCGGGAATTTACCGCCGTTCTTGCCCGCCGACTTGCAGATGGAGCATCATCGCTTCCTCGCCGAAGCCCGCATTGGCACCCGCATTCGCGATGTCGCCACCGTGCGCCGCACGAAGTCCAACCGGCGGATTCCCGTCATCGCGTCGGCGAGCGCCGACGCCAGCGGCGCGATCGTGTTCGTCTTTCGCACCGTGGAAAATGAACCCAAAGCGATTGCGAGCGAACGCGATACGGCGCACGATACCGACGACCGTTCGCGAACCTACGAGACGCTGGGGCGGATGCTGGCGGGAGTCGTTCACGACTTCCACAACGTGCTGTCCGTGATCGGTGGGAATGCGGAACTGATCGCCGAGCAGGTGCCCGAATGCGAGCCGGTGCGGAGCCATGCCGAAGTGATTCGCGCCGCCGTCCGTTATGCGACGAATCTCAGCAAGCGCTTGCTGGCGTTCACCGAACCGAACCGCAGCGAACCCGCTGCCGTCGATATCAGCCACATCGTTGCGGGGCTGGAAGTCCTCGTACAAGCCACCGTTGGTTCGTCGATCCGCTGTCAGTTTCACCTCGCGAACGAGCTACCGCTAATCTGGGTCGAACCGTCGCGCGTCGAACAGATCGCAATGAACCTCGTCGCCGGTGCTCACGACGCGATGACATCGGGTGGTCAGCTCGAAATTCGCACGAATACGGTAACGATTCGTGCCGGGCGTCGCGGTTGGCCCGAAGACCTAACCGCCGGTGCGTACGCCTGTTTGACGATCGCCGACACCGGGGCGCATACCGACGATCCTTCGATGGTGCAGATGTTCGAGACGGAGAACCGCACTGCATCCGCGCTCGCCACGGTGCGCGAGATCGTGCGGCAATTTCGCGGCCACGTCGAAGTCGAATCGCAACCCGATGTCGGCTCGATTACCCGCGTATATTTCCCGGCGATTCCGACATCGGACGATCGCACCGACCCGATGATCGAACTGCCCCTAGCCAGTTCCGGCGACACGATCTTGCTGGCCACTACCGATACCTCCGCACGCGAAGCGGCGAAGGAATGCCTCGAAGCGATCGGCTACAACGTCGTGGTTGCGGCGTCGCTCGACGACGCGCTACGGCTCTTAAAATCCGAACGCAGTGCGATCCATGCCGCCGTCGTCGATTGCGTCTTGCCGGGCGGTGGCGGCCATCGACTCATCGAGCGCATCCGTGCCATCGACAACGGCATCCGCTTCGTCATGCTCTCGAAGTATCCGCTCGATTCCAAGGAACTCCCACGCGGCGTCGCGTGCGTGCAAAAGCCGTTCCCGGCCCACCATCTCCTCGCCGCCGTCTGGCAAGTGCTTCGCACTTCGGTTCTCGCATGATAGACCTCCTATACTGAACCGAATGTTTTTACGGTTCGAGTTCGGAGTGACACGATGTCGATCGGTTCTTTCGCCTCATGGGGAATCTCGCACCCCGGTGTGGTTCATGCCAATGCGTCGTCTTCGGCGCTCGTGGAAGCCGCCGTGCGGCGCGGCGAAGGTATGCTGACCGATGCCGGTTCGTTTGCCGCGCTCACGGGGTTACGCACCGGACGTTCGCCGAAAGATAAGTTCTTCGTCCGGGAAGCGAGCGTTGCCGACCAGATCGATTGGACCGCAAATCAACCGATGGAACCGGCGACGTTTCAGAGTTTGCACGACCAAATCCGGGCGTACTTGCAAAACCGCGAGCTGTTCACCTTCGAGGGTTATGCCGCTGCCGACCCGCGACACCAACTGAAGCTCCGCGTCGTCGCCGAGAAAGCATGGCACGCGCTGTTCGCGCGGTGTTTGTTCCTGCGCACTCCCGCCGAAGGTTCGACCGCCGACGACGAGCCGTGGACGATCCTGCACGCTTGCGATTTCCACTGCGACCCCGCCCGCGATGGCACGAATTCCGAAGTCTGCGTCGCGATCTCGTTCGAGGAAAAGCTCGTCCTCGTTGCGGGTACGCACTATGCCGGGGAAATCAAAAAGTCGATCTTCAGCGTGCTGAATTACCTCCTGCCTCAGCGCGACGTCTTCCCGATGCACTGCTCCGCGAACATCGGCGAAGGCGGCGACACGGCACTGTTCTTCGGCTTGTCCGGCACCGGGAAAACGACGCTCTCTGCCGACCCGGATCGTCGGCTGATCGGCGACGACGAACACGGTTGGGGGCCGGACGGCGTATTCAATATCGAAGGCGGCTGTTACGCGAAAACCATCGCACTCAGCGCGCGCGGCGAGCCGCAAATCTGGAACGCACTCCGCTTCGGTAGCGTCCTCGAAAATGTGCCGATCGACCCCACTTCGCGCGTGCCCGATTTTTTCAGCACGCAGTTCACCGAGAACACCCGTGCGGCGTACCCAATCGAGTTCATTCCACGTTGCGAACTCAGTGGCCGCGGCGGTCACCCCACGAATATTTTCTTCCTGACGTACGATGCGTTCGGCGTGTTGCCTCCGCTTTCGCGGCTCAATCCCGACCTCGCGATGGAACATTTTCTGCTCGGCTACACGGCCAAAGTCGCAGGCACCGAAACGGGCATTACCGAGCCGACCACCGAGTTCAGCACTTGTTTCGCGAAGCCGTTTCTGCCACTGCCCCCGAAGCGCTATGCCGCACTTTTGAAAGCGAAACTCGAACAATTCCGCGTACCCGTTTGGCTCGTCAATACGGGCCTCAACGGCAGCGGTTCGCGTATCTCGCTGGATCACACGCGCGCCGTGTTGAAGGCCGCCCTCGGCGGTGCGTTGAACGATGTGCCGATGGTCACCGACCCAATTTTCGGCGTGCAAATCCCAACGACCTGCCCCGGCGTACCATCGAACATCCTCTCGCCGATAACGAGTTGGCCAAGCCCCGCCGCCTACGAAGCGCAAGCCAACAAGCTGCTCGCCTTATTCAAAGCAAAAGCGAAGGCGTACGTGTAACGAGCCGCCGAACTGCCGCCACTTCGTACAATCGTCTGCATCATGCCGAGTGCGACTGTGCCCGATTTCGTCCCGTCTCGCAACGGGTTTGCGTTCCCAAACTGGTTCCCACCTGGGACGCCCGTGCTGGAGGTTCCGACGCCGCTCGGTCGCATCCCGATTGGCGATGCGAATGGCGGCGTTTGCGGCGGAATGGTGTTCGCCGCAATGGACCTGCACCGCTTCCGCATCGCCCCGCCACCCGAAGCCACGCCACCAGTTTTTCGCTACCTTTGCCATCGCCTCATCGACAGTTTCAACCTGCCGTTCGGCGTGCTGAAGTACTACGACTGGATGCGTCGCCCCGGAAACAGTCGCAGTTTCGGCGGTGTCAAAGTTCAAGAAGGACTCTCGTATTTAACGATTGAAAATGAGTGGCCGCGCATCCGCGCCTCGCTCGATGCCGGCCAAACGGTGGCGCTCGGGTTGGTCAAAGCACACTCGTTTCATCCGAAAGAAATGGGCAAGAATCACCAAGTTCTCGCGTATGCCTACGAGACGTTTGAAGCGAGTGGCGATATTACGATCCACATCTACGACCCGAATTATCCGCTCGAAGATACCGCCACGCTCATTACGAATATCCGTAACCCCGACGCGGATCGCCCAGTCATCCACAGCCGCGAAGGCTCCACCGTCCGCGGCTTCTTCTACACCGAATATCGCCCACCATCGGACCCGCCGGCATTTGCGAATTAGCCGCGACGCGCACTCTTCGTAGCGGAGCGCGTGCGTCACCCAGCACTTCGCAAATCTGTTAATCGTCGACCACTTCGGCTTCGCTTTCGTCGTCGGGAATCATCCGTGCGAGTCGGCGTAACAGGAGTGGATGTGTGGAGGGTCGTTCGGCTTTCTTCGTGTACTTGCTCTCTTCGACCTGAATCGACTGGCGTTCGAGCGACGGTCGGTTCACTTGCGAGTAGAGGTGCGGGCCGACGAGCAGCAGCGT
>JAYSKW010000447.1:0-6673 GCA_043726085.1 Limnoglobus sp. | reverse complement strand
CGCCACCCATGCAACCCCGGCAGCAAAGATCATCAACCCGGCAGCAATCGGTTTCACACTCATGCGATGCCCCACCTAGTAGGAATTGTCCACTTCGCAGAAGATACAACCGCACGCCGCACGGCGAAAGGTCAATCTCCGGCAAGAGGTTCGCGAAGTCGTTGCGGATGGAGATGGAATCGCGTAACTTGACTACACATTATCTCGCTCGTAGCCGAGGGTCTGCTCCATGTCTATCGAAGTGCCGTGCCCGAATTGTCAGTCGGTGTTGAAGGCCCCGGATGGGATGGCAGGGAAGAAAGCGCGGTGCAAGAAGTGCCAGCATTCGTTTCGCATTCCCGGGGAAGCCGCCGGGCCGGTCGATAGTGTGGCGGACTCGGAACACCTCAGCGCGATCGTGCCGTCGCCGTTCGCCTTCGATGGCTCCGCCGAAGCGACACCCGTTTCCCCGCCACCGCCGCCGTCCGCGAAACCGGCCCGTGCGGTCAAGCCTGCCATCGCGGAGAAACGCAAGGCACCGGTCGATGCCGAACCGATTGCCAATAATCCGTTCTCGATCCCTTCGACTGCCATTTCTGACGATGAGACGCCACCCGAAGCGAAGTCGAAATCGAAGTACCGAAAGGGCGACTCGAAAGCCGATGCGAAGGTCGATTCCAAGGTAGAAAAATCGAAGTCGAAGTTTCGGCAACCCGCTGCCACGAAGCCCAGCGGGGGCGGGGGGGCGAAAAAGATTCTGATGTTCGGCGTCGTCGGGCTGCTGTGTGCGGCGGCGGGCGGGGCGGGCATTTACTTCTTCATGTTGCCGAAGGACAAGGCCGCCACACCGCAAGCCTCGGCACCGACTGTGCCGGACAAACCCGCGCCGGTGGTTGCGGAGAAAGCGAAAGACGACAAGAAGGCGACGGCGGCGAATCTCCGAAAAGGGGCTGCGAGCAACGAGCCGAACAAAGTCTCGGTCGCGTCGAAACCCGAAGCAGGTGCGAAAGCGAAGTCGCGGGTGGCGCTCACCATCTCGCGCACGCTCGATAAAATCCCGGACCCGACGAAGCTGAAAGTCATCGAGAAACCGAAGGATGTTCTGTCGCTAGACCACAACTACGGCTCGGTGCGGAAGTTGATTGTCGGAGGAAATGACGGTCCCGTCGCTGTGGTCATTCGCCACTCGTTCGACGGTTTTCAGGGGAAAGGCGCAAAGGATACCATCGATCGATATGCCCTGACGACGGGTCAACGCGTCGACCGCACGGAGATAGATGCCGATGGTTTGACTTGGCCGCGCGCGACGGACATCAGCCCGAACGGCGAACGCCTCGCCATCGATTCGCCGACGGGTAAAGTCACGATTTATCAACTCAGTGACAAAGGGAAAAAGCTCCTCGATGGCTTCGACCCCTACCCCGAGGCGAAGGGCAAGCCGCCGGGAATTGCAGCCGTGTATTTCCTCGAAGACAACTCGATCGCGGTCGTTTCCAAAGAAGGCACCGTCGATGTGTTCGACATTACGACGAAGGCCAAGACGGTAACGGGCAAACCGCTACCAGCGGTGCCAACGATGCCATTGGTCGAGAACCGAAGCATCGTCATCAGCCCGGATCGCAAGTTGATCGCCGCGTACGCGGGGGGTGTTGTTTACGAAATTCCGACCGCCACTTGCGAACCGAAAGTCGGGACGACGCTCGGCAACGCACCGATGGAAGGCCTCGCACTTGCGATCGATCAATCGGGCACGCGGTTCGCCGTTGCGTACAAGGCCGGGCAGTCGCAAGGGGCCGATGCGGTGCCGTACACGCGCATCGCGCACGCCCGTTTCGGCGACCCCGAGCCGAAGACCGATCAACCCGTCAACGAAGAATTCGGCGTACCGTCGAGTTGCGCGTGGGTGAATCCGGAAGCGTTCGTAATAGTCTCCGAGAACCTAGTCGGCTTCCTGTTCGATGCCGATCAGGGCGGCGATCAGATTGTGATCGGGTTGCGCCCGCCCAACACGGGCATGTTTTGTTTGCACGCGCAAGACCGCTACTGGTGTCTCCTCGGCGATTCGACCGATGTAGGGAAGAAATCTCTCCTCGTCGGTACGCCGTTCCCACCGCAAGAGTATCTGCCGCTCGTTTCCGCTGGGAAGGAAAAGCCGGTGGCACTCCTAGTCAGCTCGAAAGGGATCGCAAAGTGAATTTTACCAGGGGTTTGTCGTAATGGCCGTTCACGATTTTCGCTGCCCGAATTGCAACGGCAGCTTTCGCCTGTCCGACATGCAACTCGGCAAGAGGCTCCGTTGCGGGAAGTGCAACGAGATCTTTACCGCGCCCAACGCCAAAGAACTCGAGCCGCTCGTCACCATCGAGCCGCTTGCGCCGCCGATTGTCGCGAAACCTCTGACACCCTCCGAAGAATCGGCACCGTACCTCACAATCGAAGAGGAAACGCCGAAGACACCGGCCCCTTCGGTTGAGGATATCCCCGTCCGGCGACGACGCAGTGCAGTTGCCGAAGAAAAGCCGGAACGCAAAATCCGTCGTGCCCGCGACGATGAGGAGGACGACGAGCGCGAAACGCGACCGAAGGCGAAAGTCGGCATGGCCGCACTAGTCCTCGGCGGGATCGCGATGGCGTTCATCGTGGGAATCAGCGTGATCGGCTACGTGATCTACGCGGGATTTCAGCAAGCAACCCCTCCAAACCCTGTTGCCTTCGCGCCGTTTCCGCCGGCTCCCGTCGCGATCGCAATGCCTAATATGGACCCGAATCCGTTTAATCCCGATTGGAATCCGGTGCTGCCGCGAGAGAAGCCGTTCGTTTTCGTGCCGGTGAAGGTAGCCGCGATTAAGCCTGCGCCGCTCGTGGATGACGCCGGGCAAATCAAGCTCAACAGTCCCGCAAAGGAAGTCGTCGCCGGTGGCGGCGGTCGATTCTTGATCTTCCTGCAACCGGGCAACCTCCAACTCGCGATCTTCGACGCACAGGTAGCCAAGATCGTCAAACAGTTCCCGCTCGCAAACGCGAACGCACTCGTCGCCTCGAACGCGACCCACGCCGTCGTGGTTTATCCAGAGACGAAGCGGATGGAACGATACGACCTGATAGCTCTGAAAAAGGAACACGATGGCCCGTTCGTTACGAAGGACACCGTGTACTCGATCGCGATGGGTTCGGCATCCGCAGGGCCATTGTTAGTGGTATTCGATAACCCGACGAAGGACGCGATTCAATTTTACGACCCCACGACGGTCGAGCGATACACCATCGACACGAACGGGATAATAGGAGTTCTGTTTCGATCGCACGTCAGGGCCGCGGCGAATGGACGAATGTTCGTCGGATATGGGCGGGGTTTTGGAGGTGCGATCGTATCCATTTCGGGAACGCAAGCCACAGCCATCACCATCAATCGCGATCTCTACCCCGCACCCGACGCCCGCCAACTTTACGGGTACGAGGGCGCGGTGACTTTCCCCGGTAACCGCGTCGAAGGTAAGCGCGACATCAGAGAACGCGATCAGTGGTGGCCTGCATTGCACGGTCCACTCGCCTTTCATGCAACATTCGACCGCGTTCCCGGAAATGACTTCGATTCCTTATCGCAACTGACCGTCCACGACGGCTTCCAAGATTTGCCACCTTCTACAATACCGAAGTTGCCGCTCGAATCGGGCCTCTACACCGGGAAGCCGACCCGACTGAATCTCGCCGATCATCTGTTCCTGATTCCCGACGCGAAACTGTTCGTGGCCTTGGATGAGAAACGCACGACGCTGTACCTGAGGCGCTTCGATCCGGTTGCGGTGCCGCCACCGGAAAAGTAATCGAAGGATCATCTCCGTCGCGCTCGCATCGCGAACGAGTTCGAGCGCCGTGGCGAGAATCTGCTTTCGTAACATTTTTACCCGACGTAGACGCCACCCGTGAACATGTCGTCGAAGGCGAAGAACCGGTCGAGCGGTTGCAGATCGGTCCCACGCAGCACGCGGACTTCGCTACTTCCCCCGACGCCCATTCCCGTCACGATGTCGGCTTTGCCATCGCCATCGACATCTTGCAACGCCACCCGCACGCCACCGGTGAAGCCCGAATCGTACGCATAGAAGCTCGATAGCGTGGACCCCGTCTTGCCGTCGAACACTTGCACGTGCGGCCCGCCGCCCGCCTCCGCACCCGTTGCGATGTCCGGCACCCCGTCGCCGTTCACATCCGCCACAGCGAGTGAAACCCCACCTGTGAACGTCGCGGTATACGGCGCGAACTCGCGGACGATCGAGCCATCCGCGTTCATCACGCGAACCTTCGTCGCGACGCCTTCGCCCGTCGTGGCAACGATCTCCGCTTTGCCATCGCCGTTGAAGTCACCCGCCGCCACTCGCACGCCGC
The DNA here is from genome assembly GCA_043726085.1 of Limnoglobus sp. GTDB lineage: Bacteria > Planctomycetota > Planctomycetia > Gemmatales > Gemmataceae > Limnoglobus. The sequence goes on along the minus strand of JAYSKW010000447.1, from coordinate 2,308 downwards.
CACGCTGATTGACATCGAACGCGAAGAAATTCGCCAGCACGGCACCGGTCTTGCCGTCGAAGACACTGACGCGCGGCCCACCGCCGACTTCCGTCCCCGTGAGGATGTCTTTCACGCCGTCGCCGTTGATATCGCCGACTGCGACGAACAACCCGCCGCGGAACGATTCTTCGTAGGCGAAGAAGTCCTTGACCACCGATCCATCTTTGCCGCTGAACACGCGGATGCGTGGGCCGCCCCCTGGCCCGATCCCCGTCACGATGTCATCGGTGCCGTCGCCGCTGACATCGCCGATCGCCACGCGAACGCCACCGATGAACGTCGACTCGTACGGCTGAATACGGAATCGCTCACCGCCACTGGCGTAGTCGAAAACGCGGATGAGCGACGCCGTGCCCGGCCCGGTTGAAGTCGCGATAAGTGCGGGCGTATTCGGCGTGCCGGTATTCACCGTAAACGCCGGGGAACGCGGCAGGTTCGGCATGACTGGCGACGTCGTCGTCGGCATTAACGTGCTTCCGAGGAAGCCCTTTTTCGACAATTGTGGCACGTATTCGCCGAAGTTGAACGGCCCGCGAATCGGGTTCGGAGCGAGCACAACGTTATCGAAGCGATCGTTGCCGACGGTGGCTGGTGGCCCGTTCGGATCGCCGTCCTGCTCGGTCCCATCGAGGAAGCCGTTCGGTTGAACGGACTCGACGATGGTGTACGTTCCGGGTGGCAGAATCGGGAACTGCCACAGGCCGTTCGCATCGGTGAAGATCGTCAATGAACCACTTTGGAAATCGCTCGGGGACAGCGGCCGTGCGAAGATCGTGCCGCCGAATGCAGTCCCGGAGATCGTGATCGGCACGCCCGCGATACCCGGTTCGCCGACATCGCGAATGCCGTTCAGGTTCGTGTCCTGGTAGACGTAACCGAACGGGTCGGCCGGTGGGAACTCGCCGAAGTTGTAGTCGACGCCATCGCTACCCGGTGGCAGGCCGACGACCAACTTGTCGTTGCTGGCGACGCCGCCGAGGTTGCCGACAGTGTCCAAACCATCGTAGAAGAAGCCGTTCGGCTGCGTTTCCGTCAGCGTGTAACTGCCTTGCAGCAAGTCCGTAAACTGGTAGTGTCCCAGCGAATCGGTCGTCGTCGTGCGGTTGACGACGTTCCCGCGAACGTCGGTTCCGGTGATCGTGATCGTCGTACCGCCGATGCCCGTTTCGCCCGTCGCGAGCGTCCGCATCCCGTCGATCGAGTAGTCGCGATAGACGAAGCCCGCTACCGTGCTGGTGATTTCGCCGAAGTCGATACCCGTTCTGCCGAGCGGGGGAACATCGACGACGCGATCGTTCGGCGTGCCGTTTCCGTAGCCGTTCGGTTGCAGTTCCCGCACGGTGTACGTACCCGGTGCGAAGCCGCGAATGAGGTAGTTGCCGTCCGAATCGGTAGTCGTCGTGCGGATGACGCGGCCCGTCGAATCGATCAGTTGAATCGTCACACCCGGTAGTCGTTGTTCGTTTGGATCGCGGACGCCATCGCGGTTGCGATCGACGTAGACCGTGCCCGAAACCAGCCCGGCGAGTTCGCCGAACACGTTCGCCACCGACGACTGACCCGCATCGAGAACGATCGTTTGTACGATGTCGTTTCCGGCGGTGCCCATCGGTCGGCCGTTCACATTGCCTGAAGAATCCAGGCCATCTGCGGTGTCGGGTGGCTGCGAGCTTTCCGTTACGGTGTACGTGCCTGGCATGAGGCCAGGGAAGTTGTAGTCGCCGTTACCGTTCGTTGTCGTGACAACGGTGATCGGATTGCCGAGGATATCAGTACCGATCAACGTGACCGTCACGCCCTCGAAACCGGGTTCGCCGGGGTCGCGGTGGCCGTCGTTGCTGTCGTCGCGGAACACCGAACCGGCGATGCTCGAAGTGCCCCGCACGCCGAAGTCCACATCGGTGCGGTTCTGCCCTTGCGTCAGTCCCGTAGTCGTCGTGTTGTTCGGCGTACCGTCGAGGTCGTACGTCGGTACGGTGCCCGTTGGCAGGCCGTTCGTCACGCTAACCGTGTACGTTCCCAGTGGCAGATTCGGGAAGCCATAGAAGCCGTTCGCACCAGTCTTCGAGGTAAACACACCATCGTCGGCCGTGCCGAAGACGTTATCCACACCCGCGTAGTTCACCACTACCGTTGCACCGGGAACGCCGGGTTCGTTCGCGTCTTGTTTGCCATCGGCGTTGAAGTCCACCCACACGCGATCCCCGAGCGAACCGGTGCCGACGTAGCCGAAGTCGGCATCGACGCGGTTCGGATTCGCACTGCC
>JAYSKW010000446.1:0-8723 GCA_043726085.1 Limnoglobus sp. | reverse complement strand
GGGGCCAAGCCTGCCGAGCGAAAACCACTACATGCAGTTCGTCGAGGCGTGTCGCGGCAACGGCAAAACCTCGGCCCCGTTCGAGTACGCCGGGCCACTCACGGAGTCGGTGTTACTAGGCTGCCTATCGACCCGTTTCCCAAACGAAACGCTCGACTGGAACGCCACCGACATGAAGATCACGAATGTGGCCGCCGCCAACAAGTACGTCCGCCGCACCTACCGCAAAGGCTGGGAAGTCGACGGATTGTGATCGTGTAGTAACCGTTCACGGGGTATTCCGTTTTTCTGAGAACCGACTGGTATTGTAGGTCGGGTCGAAGCTTTGAGAGGCCCGACAGTGCTATCGCGCGACGATTACGAACCTTACGGGTTTTTATCGCGGATACTCTGTCGGGCCTCATCGCAAAGCCTCTTCGACCACGACCTACGGCGTCTGACTGGTTGAATATGCAATCTGCCCTATGTGCGGATACAAAAAGACCACTTCACGAGACTGAATCGGTACGGAAGGTCTTTAACTTGCGTTCTCCCTAGTCGAGGTGTTGTCCGATGAAGCGATTTCTGTTGTTCGTGGCGATTGCGGTCATCCCGGCGTGCCAGCAGAAGGCTCCGCCGCCGATTGCCGATATGCCGCCCATTGCCAATATGCCGGCAGTGGCGGTGGTGTTCCCCGAACTCGGCGATGGTCAACTTTTGGAAGACGGCATTCGCGTTCACAAATTGACGATCCTGCGTGGCCGCGTGCCGATGAAACTATGGGTGTATCTACCGAAATCCGCAAAACCGGATGCAAAGTTGCCCGTCGTGTTTATCGCACCGGCGGGCAGCCCCATGATGTACGGCTTGGACCTGGCCGACGACGATACTGGCGAGCATTTGCCATACGCCCGACAAGGATATGTCGTGGTCGCGTATTCGCTCGATGGCCACGTGGCCAAAGTGAACCAAGATGACGATGACATGTTTCTGGCTGCTGTGCAAGCCTATAAGGCATCGGGAGCCGGACGAGAGAATGCCAGAACGGCTATCGATTTCGCCATGGCAAAGTTGAAAATCGATCCGGATCGCACGGCCATCGTCGGTCACAGTTCGGCGGCCACACACTCGCTGATGGTCGCCCGACTCGACCCCCGCATCAAGGCGTGCGTGTCGTACGCGCCGTGTCTCGATGTCGTCGCCTGGTTGACCCCAAATCTGGCGATGCTCGAACGTGAGATACCCGGTTTCCGAACTTACATTACAGGTACATCGCCTGTCGTGTTTCCAAACGAACCGAAATGCCCGACGTTCCTTTTTCATGCAAAGGACGACACAGTATGTAAGTATTCGGAGAGTTCAAAATTCGTCGCGAAACTGGGTGCGAGCAACCCGAATGTGAAGTTCCTTTCCTCGAATACTGGTGGCCACACGCAATCCATGTACGACACGGGCATACCCGCCGCGATCGAATGGCTCGATGACCTGTTCGCAGAAAAGAAGGCGAAGTGACAGTAACGCGTCGTCGACGATTTCGCGGTCGGCGATACACTTTTCTTCATGAAATCACTCGAAGAACTTCAGGCGATTTACCGCCTCCCGTTACCCGAACTCATGCAGCGTGCGGCGGAGGTTCACAAGGCCCACCGCGACTACTCCGACATTCAGCGATGCGCCCTTCTGAGTATTAAAACCGGTGGCTGCCCCGAAGACTGCACGTATTGCAGCCAAAGCGCCCACTACGATTCGCCCGTCACCCGCCAACCGCTGATGACCGTCGACGAAGTTCGCGACAAAGCCCAAGCGGCACGCGATGCGGGCGCGACGCGGTTCTGCATGGGGGCGGCGTGGCGATCCCCCAAAGATGGCCCCGAATTCGACTCCGTCATCGAGATGGTCAAGAGCGTGCGGCACCTCGGAATGGAAGCCTGCGTCACGCTCGGGATGCTTTCCGACAGCCAAGCCGAACGGCTCGCGGACGCCGGGCTGACCGCGTACAACCACAACATCGACACGTCGCGGCGCTTCTATCCCAAGGTGATTACGACGCGCACATTCGACGATCGCATCCGCACGATTCAGGCCGTTAGCAGGGCGGGAATCTCCGTCTGTAGCGGTGGCATTATCGGCATGGGCGAGACCGAAGAAGATCGCCTGATGATGCTCGCCGAGCTTTCCGCACTGGAAACGCAGCCCGAAAGCGTGCCGATTAACTGCCTGATGCCGAGCCAGGGTACGCCACTCCAAATGGCCGATGAGGTCGATTCGATCGAGATCGTCCGCCTGATCGCGACCGCACGCATCACCTTCCCGAACGCCCGTGTGCGACTGAGTGCGGGCCGCGACCGGATGAACCGCGAGCTACAGATTCTATGCTTCCTCGCGGGTGCGGATTCGATCTTCTTCGGTGAGAAACTGCTGACCGCGCCGAACCCCGCCGCCAGTGCGGATGCCGCACTGTTCCGTGCGATGGGTTTACCCGAACCGGCCGACTGTGCGACAACGTCATGTCACTAATCGAACGCTGGACGCAAACGCTAAACGAACTGCAAACGCAGGGGCGTTTGCGTTCGCTGAAGTTGCCGGACGGCATCGATTTCACGTCGAACGATTACCTCGGGTATGCTTCGCAGGTTCGCTCGAGCGAACCGCAACCGGAGCTTTCGCGGTCGGGTATTGCGTCGCGATTGCTGCGTGGGCACCACGAATTATGGGACCGCGTCGAGTCCGAATTGGCCGCGTGGCACGGTGCGGACGCGGTGCTGATGATGACGAGTGGCTTCAGCGCAAACGAGGGTGTAATCTCCACCGTCGTCGAACCGGGCGACTGGGTGGCGACCGACGAACTCAATCATGCGTGCATCATGGAAGGGCTGCGAGTGTGCCGCCCACGCAAGTTTTCCTACCGACACAACGACCTCAACCACCTCGAAGACGGCCTCAAAACCGAAGCGATGAAACGCCCACCGGGCCGCGAAATGTTCATCGTCACCGAGTCGCTTTTCAGCATGGATGGCGACCGTGCGCCACTAAAAGAGATCGTCGAACTCGGCGAAAAATACGGCGCGGAGGTGATCGTCGACGAGGCGCACTCGACCGGTTGTTACGGCCCCAATGGCTCCGGCTGCGTCGATGCGCTCGGATTGCGCGAACGCGTGTTGGCAACGGTTCATACTGGCGGGAAAGCCCTCGGCGTCTGCGGTGCGTACATCTGCGGATCGAAATTGCTGAAGTCGTTCCTGGTCAATAAGTGTCGCCACCTGATCTTTACGACGGCCCTGCCACCGGCCATCGCACCGTGGTGGCTCGAGATGTTACCGCAAGTGCGCGGCGACGATGTATTGCGAAACAGACTGCACGAAAACACGCGACGATTCCGCGCCAAGCTGCGAGAAAAGAACATCCCGACTATCGGCGATAGTTACATCGTCCCCGTCATTCTCGGCGATGATGTACGTGCCGTGCGAGTGGCGACTGCGTTGCAAACGCACGGCTACGACATCCGCGCGATCCGCCCGCCGAGCGTGCCACCCGGCACCGCGCGTTTGCGAATTTCCATTCACGCAGATCGCGATTGGAACACACTCGAAGCATTGGCCAACCACCTTGAGGGGGCGATGGCGTGATGGCGGACGTCGCGATTGTCGGCACCGATACCGATGCGGGGAAAACGTCGCTCTCGCTGCTGTTTCTCGCTGCATTTCCAGACCAATTTGCATATTGGAAGCCCGTCGAGACGGGTGAATCCGACACCGAAACCGTGCGGCGACTCGTGCCGGGTGCCACGATATTTGAACCGCTCGCACGCTACCGCGAAGCGGTGGCACCGGCGCTCGCGGCATCGCGTGAAGGGCGCGCGATGCCGGGCGTGGCCGAGATTCTGAAAGCGACACCGGCGTCCGCCAAACCGCTCCTCATCGAAACTTTCGGCAGCCCGCTGTCACCGCTGAGCGACGCGGTTTTACAAGTCGAACTCATTCGCGATTTTCACTCACCGATCTGGCTCGTCGCAACGTCCGCCGTGGGTGCGATTGGCCGCGTACTACAATCGCTGACGAGCTTGAAATCACACGGGCTAAGTGCGAGTGCCGTAATCTTGATCGGCCCACCGGACGAATATGCGGTAGCGCAAATTCGCAAACACTGGGCAGAACCGTTGACGGTTTTCCAACTCGAACAGCCACGCGGCCGAACGAACGAAGACTTGCAAGATGCTGTTAATGAACAGCGTGCGGAACTGACGGAGTTAGGAAATACACTGGAAACCAAGCCAGAAACAACATCGAGCATCGATTGGGTGGCACGGGATCGTGCCGTCGTCTGGCACCCGTACACGTCGCTCGCGGACCCGATTGCCCCATTACCCGTCGTCGGCGCAGACGAGGAATTCCTGCACCTCGCCGATGGTCGTCGCATCATCGATGGGATTTCTTCCTGGTGGACGATCCTTCACGGGCACAACAATCGCCAGTTGAAGCGGGCGCTTCAGACGGCGAGCGAATCGCTCGATCATGTGCTTTTTGCGGGCATCACGCACCCGGCAGCGATCGAGTTGGCCGAGCGTTTGTTGCAGTCGACGCCGTGGAATGGCGGGCGGGCGTTTTACTCCGACAACGGCAGCACCGCCGTCGAAGTCGCACTGAAAATGGCGTACCAATTTTGCTGCCATCGCGGCGAACCGGAGCGCACACTGTTTATCGGCTTCGACGATTGCTATCACGGCGACACGTTCGGCACGATGGCGATAAGCCGTGACCCGACCTTCTTCGGCCGCTTCGAGCCGCTACTGTTTCGCACCGAGCGCGTGCCAATATCGGCAGATGCGCTCGATGCGAAATTGTTTGCAAACAAGGGGAAAGTCGCCGGCGTGATTATCGAGCCGCTCGTACTCGGTGCGGGGGGAATGAAGATGTACCCGCCGTCCGAACTGAAAGCGATCGAAGCCGTCGTGCGGAAACATGGCGTCGCGTTCATCGTCGATGAGGTGATGACGCGCTGCCGAACGGGTTCGCTCTGGGCGTTCTCGCAGGCGGGTGTTACTCCGGATTTCATCTGCTCCGGGAAAACGTTGACGGGCGGAATTTTGCCGCTCGCTGTCACACTGGTGTCACCGCGAATCGTCGCGGAATTCGAAACGCCCGATCGTGCGAAGACGTTCTTCCACGGCCATTCATTCACCGCGAATCCACTCGCGTGTGCCGTCGCGGTCGTCAACGAACGGCTCATGGAAACCGGTGACTGGCACCGGCAATCGGATCGCATCGAGCAGTTCTGGCGAACGCACCTCGTGGACTTGAAGTGTCAGCCGGGAGTCAATGATGTGCGAATTTGCGGGACGATTGCCGCCATCGAGATCGAATCGCGCGGCGGGTATTTGTCTGAAATTGGGCCGAAACTGCGTAGTTTTAGCATCGAACGCGGCGTACTGCTCCGCCCTCTGGGAAATGTTCTGTACGCGATGCCACCACTTTGCACGAGCGAAGAATCGCTCGCGAAGATCGTCGATGTCATGCGGATGTCAGTGCGGCAGTTCGCATAACATCGACGGCACGTTCTTTACGACAGCATCTGTTTGACGACAGTACCGTGAACGTCCGTCAGGCGGTAATCGCGGCCCTGAAAGCGATACGTCAGCTTCGTGTGGTCGAAGCCGAGTTGGTTCAGAATCGTTGCTTGCAGGTCGTGGATGTGGACTTTGTCTTTCGCGACGGCGAAGCCGAGGTCGTCGGTTTCGCCGTGTGTGTAACCTCCCCTAATGCCGCCTCCCGCGAGGAACAACGAGTAGCAATCGGGGTAGTGGTCGCGGCCGAGAATGCTGCCACCGGCGGTGCGACCTTCGCGGAACGGCGTGCGCCCGAACTCGCCGCCGCAAATAATCAATGTGTCTTCGAGCAGGCCGGATCGCTTCAGGTCTTTGATGAGTGCCGCAATCGGCTTGTCCATCGTTTTGCACTTCGCCGTAAGGCCATCGCGAATGTCTTCGCCCGGCCCCGTGCCGTGGAAATCCCAGCCCCAATCGAACAGTTGCACGTAGCGAACGCCCTTTTCGACGAGCCGGCGTGCGAGCAAACAGTTGTTCGCGAAGCTCGCGCCGCCGGGGGTTGCGCCGTAATCTTCGATCGTCTGTTTCGTCTCGCGCGTGATGTCCATCACCTCAGGCACGCTCATCTGCATTCGGAACGCGAGTTCGTACTGCGCGATCCGCGTCGCCGTCTCGGGGTGGCCGAGTTCTTGCCCCTGGATTTCATTGAGATCTTTCAGCGCATCGAGGCTTTTGCGGCGCATGTCGCGATCCATGCCTTGCGGGTCCGACACGTACAGCACGGGGTCGCCCTTACTACGACACTGCACGCCCTGATAGACGCTCGGCAAGAATCCGCTTCCCCAGCAGCCCTGGCCGCCGCTCGGCTGCACGCCACTCGAGATCAGTACCACAAACCCCGGCAGGTTTTCGCTCTCCGAACCGAGGCCGTACGTCGCCCACGTACCCATACTCGGGCGGCCCTGTCGGGGCGAACCGGTGTACAGAAGTAGCTCGGCGGGTGCGTGGTTGAACTGGTCGGTGTTCATCGATCGCACGACGCACATCTCGTCTGCCACGTCGTGAAGTGCCGGGATCGCGTCGGACATCCAGACGCCGCCTTTGCCGTACTGTTTGAACTTCCGCGGCGTGCCCAACAACTTTGGCACGCCGGACGTGAATGCGAAACGTTTGCCTTTAAGATATTCATCGGGGCAGTTCTGGCCGGTGCGTTTAACGAGTTCGGGCTTGTAATCGAACAAATCGAGGTGAGGCGGGGCACCGGACATGTGCAAGTAAATGACTCGCTTCGCCTTCGCGGCGAAGTGTGGCTTCTTCGGTGACAGCGGGTTGTTATTCGGTCCCGCCGCCTGCGATGTCGCGCCCAATGACGCCAGCGCGAGCGAGCCGAGGCCGACCGACGAATCGCGGAAGAAGTGTCGCCGCGTGACCGATTGCAGTCGTTCGAGTGCGGGGTGCATGGGGTTGTATCCTGTTTGGGATTTTAGCGTTTCATCAGTGTTTCATCGAGGTTCAACATCACGTTGGCGACGACGGTCCATGCCGCAAGGTCTGCGACTTCGACGCCAGGGGGCACGGGGCCAATCGGCTCGGTGGCCATCTTCTTGGCCTTGTCGGGTGCTTTCGCGAACTCGGCTTTGGCGGCTTCGTACAGCTTGGTTAATCGCGCCGTTTCGTTTGGCTGGATCGGGCGGGAAAGCGCTTCGCGGAAGGCGAACGCGAGTTTTTCCTCGGTCGTTTTACCACCGGTTTTGACGATGTTTCGCGCGAATGCTTGTGCCGCTTCGATGTAGACCGAGTCGTTGAGTGTGACGAGCGCCTGCAACGGCGTGTTCGTTCGCGGACGGCGCACGGAGCAGATGTCGCGGTTCGGGGCATCGAAGGTGGCCATCGAGGGATACGGGTTCGTGCGACGCCATTCGGTGTAAATTCCGCGCCGGAATTTATCCTCGCCGTCGCTGGTACTCCAGTCCATCGTTCGGCCGAACGCGGCAGTTAAACCAAACGACGGTTGCGGTGGTTTCACCGAAGGTCCGTACATCTTCGCACTCAGTAGCCCACTCACGGCGAGCGCCTGATCGCGAACCATCTCGGCGGTCAGTCGCACGCGCGGCCCGCGACCGACCCAGCGATTTTCCGGGTCGCGTTCAATTAAATCTGGCGTGACTTTCGACGTTTGTTTGTATGCGGTCGTCGTCACCAGCAACTTGATAAGTGCCTTGCGGTCCCACGGTTTCCCGCCCGATGCCGACGGTTCCATGAGTTCGACGGCGAGCCAATCGAGCAGTTCGGGGTGGCTCGGGAGTTCGCCTTGCGAGCCGAATTCTTCGCTCGTTCGGACGAGGCCAACGCCGAAGATTTGCTCCCAATCGCGGTTGACGATCACGCGTGCCGTGAGGGGATTGTTGCGGTCGACGAGCCATTTCGCGAGTGCGAGCCGGTTCTTTGCGGTCTCTTTCGGGATCGCGTGAAGTGCGGACGGCACGCCTTCGTTGCACTCTTCGCCGAGGTCTTGGTAGTTCCCGCGAAATTGCAATTTCGTCTTGCGCCGCTGATCTTTTGGCAGTTCCTGCATGATCGGCACCGTGTTCGGTTTGATCGCGGCCAGCGACTGATAGAGCGTCGTGGCACGAACGCGGTCGGGCATCGTTTCGGGGGCGAGCGACGTCGCGTAGAAGGTGGCCAGTTCTTCGCGTTGAACCGGAGTCCGCTTGGCGGCCTCGACATTCAGGATCTTGAGAATTCGCTCGGGTAACTTCGCGGTCACGATTGCTTTCGGTTCGTCGGTGACTGCGATTCGGAACCGGCCGAGAACGTGATCGACGTGCGATGATTGTTGTTCGATTGTGACAACTAGCTTCGAGCCAGCCGGGACTTCAATGGCACTCGGTGGGTACACTGACAACGCATGGTCAGTCCCGATCGCTCCGCCCACGGCCCAACCCGTTGTGCTGAGAGTGTCGATCGCGTACATCGCAGGAAAACCGGGCTGCGAGAAATCGGCGACCGCGTTCGTAAGCGGGATCGGTTTCGCGCCGCCGAGTTCGTAACTGGCACTCGGGCTGGGTACATCGGCGATGATCTTTTCCCACACCGCGTTGCGCTTCGCATCGAGAGCGCTAATCTTCGCACCTTTCATTCGCACGCCGACGCCGCCATCGGTGCGGTTCCAAATCGCGATGCGGTCGATCGGCTGTTCGGA
>JAYSKW010000445.1:0-1141 GCA_043726085.1 Limnoglobus sp. | reverse complement strand
CGCCCGCCGCCTAGAAGAAGTTCGCTCCGAAGATGCCTACGATTGTTGACTCTCACCCGGACAAGCCCGTTGGGAGTGTCCCTCGCTACTTCTTCACGGTCACGTAGATCGGTTCGCTAGCATAGCCGATCTTCACGACGAAGTTGATCGCGACGTAGCCCTGAACGCAGATCGGGACGCGGTCGCAGGGGGCGGCATCGGGGGCGGCTTTGAGGGTGATGTGGCCGACGCTGCCGGTGCCCAGGAGCGTCTTGCTTTTGCCTTCGACCATCGTGACGCCGGGCGGCAGCGGGTTGCCGTACGATTGGCCGAGGTGCCGCAAAATCACATCGAGTGACACCGGCTTGTCGTAGTCCGCACGCCGCGTCACGGTTACCGGGATTTTCACTTCCTCACCGGGTTTCAGTACGATTTCGGTGATGTCCACTTTCACATTCAACAAGTCCGATTGCTCGGTAATCGCCACCGCTTGCATGCCGACTTGGAAGCCACCGCGGCCACCACCGGGCATGTAAATTTCCTCGATGGGCGAGGCGGTGCGAACGAGCGTGTCGGCGGTGCCGACGACGCGGACGATGCTTGCATCGCCTTTCGCGTCGGCGGCTGCGGAGACGACGAGCAAGCCTTGAGTCATCGTTGCGGGGATCGTCAGCGGGCTGACCGTCATGCCCTTCGGCAAGCCGTCGACGGTGACGGTCACGGGGCCGACGAAGCCGTTGGTTCGCGCGATGGTCACATACCACGCGGTGCGGCTGCCGGGGCCGATCATCGCTTTCGACGGGTCGGCTTTTATCGTGAAGTCGGGCTTCGCGAAGTCGGCATCGAGGAAGTACACGAACCCTGCGCCGCCCTTGTTATTCAGGTCGCGAATCCGCAACAGATACTCGCCATCGGCGGGTGGCGTAAACAAAAGTGCCGAGTCTTTCCCGTTCGCATCGTCGTTGGAAATCAGGATTTTACCGTCGGGCGTCATTACGTCGATCGTCGAATCGAGCTGCGAGCGAAGCACCGTACCGAATCGCCGCGCAAAAACTTCCAACGCGATGACCTTGCCCTTTGTGGCCGTGAACGCGAAGAAATCGAGGTCGCGTTTGCTGCCGATGCGGCCGTTGACACCGCAAGGCAACACGATCCGCGTCGC
>JAYSKW010000444.1:0-1478 GCA_043726085.1 Limnoglobus sp. | reverse complement strand
CCCGCCCGATAGCATTTTGGCACGCGTCAACTCCTCGTATTGCTCCGCATTCGCTCGCGCCAAAATCAGCGTACCTGTCTCCGACCAGAGCAGCAATTTCCCGTCCACCGATAGCGGTGTGGCTTGACCGATCGCGTCGGTTTCCCATCGCAGCTTGCCCGTTGCAAGCTCGAGGCATTTGAACATTCCCCGCGACGGCCGATGCGTACTCGCCTGCGATTGGTGCAAATCGAAGCCGTAAATCGAGCCGTCGAGCAATAGGCTGGAGCAAACATCGTTAGAAAGTTGACGACCGGCCCAGATCGTTTTGCCACTGACACCTGCATCGGATTTCGAGAAGCGAAAGAGTTGCGAACCGATCCGGAACGGCGATGCGACGAGGAGATGCCTGCCATCGAACAGCGGCCATGCGGCATGTTCGTCGTAGCTGCTCGATAGCCGTTCCCGCCAGACTCGCTCGCCGGTTGTCGGGTCGTGCAACACGAGCGTGTTCCGCAAGAACCCGACCACCAGCCGTCGACCGTCGAGCGTGATCGGGAAGGCGGGGCAGTAGCTGGCCGGGTCGTCGCCACTTTTCCACAACGTCGAGCCATCGCTCGCGTTCAACGCGACCATCGCGGCACCCGGCCCACCTACGGGCATAATCACGCGACCCTCTTCGACCAATGGCGTGGATGCAAAACCGAACTCGGTGCCCTGGCTGCCAAACTTCGTGCGCACATCGACCGTCCACATCACACTCCCATCGGTGGCATCGACGCAGCCCACCTTCCCCGTCGGCGTGGCGTAATACACTCGCCCCGCGTGCCAAGTCGGGCTGGCGTACGGCCCCGGATACATGCCACCCGGTTGCCACGGCCTATCGACCCGCGCACGCCACACCTCTGCCCCAGTGTCTGCATCCAAGGCGATGAGGAACATGCCCGTGTTCGTCTGGAACAACGTGAACGCACGCCCACCCGCAACAACGAACCCCGAGTAACCCGGCCCGAGTTCGCGCGACCACAATACCGGCGGGCCGGCAGTCGGCCACGTCTCAGCCAGTCCGATTTCAGGGGAGATCGCATCATAATTCGGTCCGCGGACGTGCGGCCAGTCGGCGGCCAACTGCGCGATAACCAACATCAAGACGAGTAGCCGCATGAAACCTCGCCAAACGGAAAGATAAGGCCAGTGGACGTCAATGCGTGTTATGTTACCATGAGTGTAAGGCACGTTGACGCACGCTTCCCGCCTTTGCGCCGTACAACAATTTCAACTGCGAAATGATTCCCTCACTCGGCATCCGCAATCATGCCCCGAAAATTGACTGGTTCCCGCGAACTTCCGCAAGAGCTTGTCGCTACGTCGGCGGCGCTGCAACCGTGCCTCGAACATCTCTCAGCTTCGACGGTGATTGCGTTCGATACGGAGTTCGTCGGCGAAGAAACGTATCGCCCCGATTTGTGCCTCGTTCAGGTGGCGACGACCGAGCGAAT
>JAYSKW010000443.1:0-2785 GCA_043726085.1 Limnoglobus sp. | reverse complement strand
CAGACGCGGTTGGCTCGCGACAGCGGCAGCAAATTGAAGCCCGGATCGCGAACGATGCCGAACCTTGCGAGTCTCGAAGCGACTGTAAAGGTGGATGCGTTCGACACCGTCGCAGCTTGGTTGCGTTTGAAAATGCTCAGCCCGTTCGGGCGCGTATCCGATGCGTCGCGCCCCGTGGCACCCGTTGTCACCGCAGGCGTGGCTGTGCGGGCTATTGGACTTTCTCGGTACGATTGGCCGCGATGGGAGATCGTCGATCGCACCGCCCGCGTACTTGGCGTCGTCGTCGTCGATCACTGGATTTCGCACGATTTCAGCCGATCCCGCGAACGGATTCCCGTCTGGGTGCAAGAGACGATGACGAGCGCACGGCTCACGGGCGATGCCCTGTTGGCCGACCTCAACGCCGCCATCCTCGAAGCCTCGGCGGAACCGATGGAGACCGCGTTGAACCGTGCCACGGAATTGCTGCAACCGAAAGGCTGGCTGACGCGCACGCCCGATGCGAACCGGATCCTACAAGCCGTCGACGAAGTCAATCGACTGATTGGGACGCCAGGAACGAACCGCACACCGGCGAACATCGAAGACGCGATCCGAAACCGTGCGAGCGAAGTCGTCGCGCACGTCGTCCCAATCCTTCACGATGCCGTTCATGCTCTCGTCGACGATCCGAAGTTCCGACTGGCGGGCGCGGAAGAAGCGATCCAGCAGATCAACGCCTACTTCGTCGATCAGAAGATACGCAGCGAACAGAGCATTCAGCTATCCGAACGAACGGCGCAAGTGGGGTACGATCTCCTCATGGCATACGTTCACCCCCAGCGAGGGTCGAAGAAAGCCAGCGAGACCGAACTCGGCGATGCCCTTCGCACGTACCCGATTGCCCATTACCGCACGATCCTCAATCGGCGAATCCATCGCGTGTTCGATCACCTACGAACCGTGTTCGGCGAACTCGGCGCGGAGATCGCTGCGTGCCGCCAACGCATTCAATCGCTGCAAGTCGCCTTCGTGGCCGACATGGATCAACCAACGCCCCCCATCGGGCTGCGGCAAGTCGTACCCATCGGTTGCGCGACCGTCGAAGAGGCTTCGCAGCAGTTCTTGAAAATCCTCAACGACGACGATTTACACGAAGCCGAACTCTGGATTCAGAACGGCATCGAACGCGCGTTCGGCGGCCTCTACCAAGCCTGTTTGAATTCGGGCGACGGCCCGACCGAAATTATGCGCGTCCTCCGCGAACAGTGTCGATTGTTCTTGAACGCCCGCCTCGGCGAGACCGACCTGACTGCGATGTTTGCCGCCAAGTTCGGCACGCACGCGAATGTCGTGCGTGCGTTTGCCGACGCCTATCGCGATGCCGCACCCGGCGTCGTCGGCAACGGCCCCTGGGCCAAACCGAGCCTCACCGTGCTGGGCACCCCAGCGGGCGAAGCGGGCGAAGCGTTCCGCCAATGTGCCGACGAAGCGTTCCCCATCAACGACCGCACCGCCTTCGCCGACACCGCCGATGAAGTCGCAATCTACCGCGAATATCCGTACGTCCCGCTGAATACACTGCCGCAGTTCGGCCACACCTGGGCCGCCGCCTACCGCACCGCCTGGGAAACCACGCAATGCACCCCGCACATCCGCACCGACATCACGGAGTGGGCCGCCGTCGATGCGGATTGAGCGGTCAGCAGTCTATTTCTCACGCCCAAAGGTCGGTGGGGGCCACACCGAGCGCCGAAGCGAGTTTGAGAACCGTGTTCTTTTGCGGACGACAAGTGCGGTTGAGCATCATCGAGATCGCAGGCTGGCCGATACCGACCTTCTCGGCCAACTCGGATTGAGTCAACCCTTTTGCGGCCATGAGCGTGCGAAGACGTTCCGCGAACGTGCGTTCCTGGCGATCCATTTCCGCAACAATCGGCCCCGCTTCGGCGTCTTGCACCACCGCGATTTCCTCGGCTTCGACGAGATCGAGACCGGGCAAACCGGTGGCATCCGCATTCGGAAACAGAATCTCCGCGAGGAGCGCACACGTCGATTGTTCTTCGTGCTTGTCCAACTCGCCGGACGCCAATTGCTCGAACAGTTCCAGCGCCACCGAACGCAGTTCGTTATCGCACTCCATAAGGGTCAGTACGAGCGGCGAGGCCAGCTTGAACGATTGCGCCTGAAACTCCTGCGCGCGGGGAGCCGTCATTTGTGTTGTGGTCATGTCAGAATCTCATTCAGCCACGACGGAATTGCTCGTGGGGTGGTAATGTTTAAGTGGCGTCGTAGAAACGCTGCTTCAATAGTAACCTTTGTCCTTTGAACCTCGTGATGTCGTTTTTCGTCCAATCGTTTCGCTTCTTGGGCAACGCTTCCAAGATCCAGATCACTCGCAACGGCCGGATATTATCCGCATGACATTTCCAACTACTCGGCGGGTCGAACAGGACGACGCGAATGTTCGATTGACCACCAATCTCATCGTCAAAACGTAATTCGTACACGCCTTCGGAGGCCAAGGCCTTGATCTTCTCGTAGCTATGATCGAAAAGCATTCCCGACCCGTGCGAATGGCGTTCGTCCCAAAATCTCAATTTCAAACCCTGCCGACGTATCTCGAACCGATCGCCCGTTTTCGGCCAATACGATCGTATCGATTGCAAACCGTGTCTCGAAAACCGAACGAAATTACAACCGATAAGGAACTGTCCGAAATTAACTTCCCGGATTGGCTTTTTTGGCACGTGGTTTCTTGGTAATCTGGGGCAGTTATGATCCTCCGGATGTTGCTCGGTCA
>JAYSKW010000442.1:0-5448 GCA_043726085.1 Limnoglobus sp. | reverse complement strand
GCGAGTCTTCGAGACGCGACGCGATCAGCCACAACGATCATTCTGGGCGTACGAACTGTCGTGTTTCGAGGACTCACCACGACCCTCAGTCGTTGCCGGTGGAAGCACGCAGGCTAAAGACCTGCGGCTACCAGACAAGGCAAGAAGTGACAACAGCTAACAGAGGCATTATTTATGGGAGTGAAACCGATTCCCGATGGCTACCACAGTGTGACGCCGTACCTTTACGTTCGCGGCGCGGCGGAGGCCATCGCGTTCTACGAGAAGGCGTTCGGTGCCGTGGAACTCATGCGACTACCGATGCCGGGTGGGGTGATCGGGCACGCCGAAATTCGCATTGGTGATTCAGTCGTCATGCTCTCCGACGAGATGCCCGAGTGGGGCAACAAAAGCCCACAGACACTCGGCGGAACGTCGGCGGGGCTGATGTTGTACGTGCCAAATGTCGATGCCTTGTTCGCGCAGGCGATCGCGGCGGGTGCGAGCGTTCACAAGCCGTTGACCGATCAGTTTTACGGCGACCGTAGCGGCTCGGTGCTCGACCCGTACGGCCACAGTTGGACCATCGCCACGCACACCGAAGATGTCCCGCACGAAGAGATGGCCGCGCGGATGGATGCCTGGATCGCGTCACAAGTTTAATTAGGATTCGACAATGGATGCCCCCGCTGCGACGACTGTGCCGTTTCGATTCAACCGGTTGCTACCGTACTGGGCGGTGCTGCAAACCGACCTCGGCCAGACCGTGCGCAGTTGGGTATACCGCCTATGGGTGCTGATGATGGGCCTCGCGGCACTCGGGTACGTTCTGTACAAACTCGGGGCGGCGAAGGCAGGCGAATTCCAGACGACAGCGGTGCAAACCGACGACCTACTTCGCGCACTCGCCATCGGTAGCCTGTCGTTGATTTCACTCATCGCCGTCAGCAGCATTAGCTCCGAACGCGGCACCGTTGCCGATTCGATCCTGAGCCGGGGCATTAGCCGCCATCAATACTTTCTGGCGAAATGGCACGCGCGAATGATCGTGATTCTGACGACGTTCATCGGCGTCGCAACGTGCGTTCTGCTTGCATATGAACTGCTTTTCACCGAATCCACGACGGGAAGTGGTGCGAATGTGACCTTCTGGGGTGCGGTGGCCGGCATCGCACTCCTCACCGCCGTACTTGCGGTCGTCGTCTCGTGGGGCGTCGCGATCGGGGCGCTGTCGAGTGGCACCGTCATCGGCATCACGCTGTTCTGGATCGCGATCTTCAGCGCAATGCTCGTGCTGTCGCGATTACCCAACGAGTACCCGAATTTGCGCTGGATGATCGACGGTTTGCGGAACGTCCTCCGAGGCAGTTACGCCACCTCAGAAGTCACACAATTCGTATTCGCCTCCGCCGTGCTCGCATCGATCGGCGCACTCATCGGCCTGATCGGCTTCGCACGACGAGACGTGTGAGAAAGATGCTTTCGCATCCATTAGCGTCGGTCACCCACACGAATTCGCAAAGTCAAAAAGTTCTAGACGATATGACGTAAGTCGACTTTTGTGATGTGCGCCAAAGTGTCTCGAAGTGTCGTGAGAATGTCTCGAAGTGTCGTGAGATTGTCGCAAAGTGTCGTGAGATTGTCGCGAAGTGTCGTCAAAATGTCTCCACTTGCGCCGATTCTCAAAACGAGAGGATTCACATAACGCACGATAAGACTTCAAGATACGGCAGACGGATCGGTGTATTGCGATCAAAAAGTGCCATTTTGGGGCCTCTAAAACCGGAAAAACACCCGAAAAACCGGTTTTGGAGCCTCCGCAATTTTGACTTACGTCGATACTGAGCGTTATCTTTGCAGGTCACGCTCGACACTGTCTAACAAATCCTTCACGCCCCACTTTCGTTCGCCGAGCACGAGTATCGTGCTGTCGGCGATCCACTTGCGGACCTTCTTTTCGGCTGCGACTGCGGTGCTGTGCTGTCGCACTCCGAAGTGCTTGGCGATCTCGCCGTAGGTTGCGGCCGTCAGTTTCCGTGCGAGGAAAATCGCGAGCATTCGCGGGTGGCTGACTGCCCACGAACGCGACTTCGATTGCAGCGTCCCGGAGGGTATTCGCAATAGCGCACAAACGGCCAGATCGACGTCCGAAACGGTGATCGCCCGCACAGTGTGCCGTAGTAGATCGCCGAGTGCTTCGCGTGCCAGGAGGTTCGTCATCGGCTGCTCGGTGACCTTCGCGAAGTGCCGTACGCAATGGACGGCCCCTTCGAGTTCGCGGACGTTGCCACGCAGGTTCCGTGCGAGGTATTTCAGCACCTCATCGGGGATCGTTCCCAGCGATTTTCGGCGTAGAATCCCGAGCCGCGTTTCGTCGTCGGGCGGCAGCAATCCCCACGCCACGCCACCGAGCAAGCGGTCGCGCAACTCGGGCATTAAATCATCCGCAAGTCGCGGGTGACAATCGACCGTAACCACAACTTGGCGGCCATCGGCGATCAGCGCATCGAGCGTGTGCAGAAACTCTTCTTGCGTCGCTCGCTTCGTCGCCAGGAAGTTCAAATCGTCGAGCAATAGTGCCGAACATTCGCGAAACTGCCTACGAAACGCGCCCATTTTGCCGAGCCGTGCGGCGGGGATGAAGCGATTCGCGAAGTCCTCGGCGGTGACGTAGAGCGGCCGCGATTCGCCACCCGCCTTACGCATCGCGGCGTAGATCGATTCGAGCAGGTGCGTCTTACCGTTGCCGACGGGGCCATGAATGACGAGCGGGTTCGGGCCTAAACCCGGTTCCTCGGAGACGCTGAGCGCGGCCGCACAGGCGACGCGGTTCGACTGGCCGACGACGAATTCGTCGAAGGTTTTCCAGCGTCGCCCCGTTTTGGTAATCGTCTCCGCCTTGGCTTTTGCGATCTTCTTCGCGGCCTGCGGTTTCGGCGGTGGGCACGGCTCGCCTAACAGGTTCAGTTGCCCCGCCGGTTCGGCCACCTTCGCGGGCTTGGCATCGGCGAACAAATCGGGGTCCGAGACGAACCGCGTACCGATGCCCTCGCCGCAGACTTCCGCCACCGCTTCCCGCAACGCGGGGCCGAATTTGTCGTCCGCCCATTCCTGAAAATGCGAGTTCCGCGAAGCGACTACGAGTTCGTGACCGAACCACAACAACCGTGCATTCGGCGGGAACCACAAGCTGAAACGGGCCGCACCAATGCGACCGACAAACGCGGCCTCGATACGAGTCGTGATGGAATCGTCAGATGGTGATGCGGAACGACCGACCTGCACGAGAGGGGACTCCATACCGATGTTGGTGGGTGATGCGCGAATTGCAATCGCGATTGTAAACATGCAGTCTGGACTGCGATTTCCAACCGTCGCGAACGGGAGTTGAGAGATGCCGATTGGGCGTGCGAAGGCGCATTCGTTCCGTCTATGTCTAACCCTCAATCTCGGCGCAATCGCTACAGAATGAAAGCGCGTGCGCTCGCGTACGACCGGTACGGAAAGCATTCGATTTCGACCAATCAGTCGACTTTTCACTAACCGATCCCGATTGCAAGATAGACCTTCCGCCTAGCCGTTTCGTCGAACCCGTGCTTGCGGTACAACCGGAATGCCGGGGCATTTCGGGCATCGATACTCAGGTGAATCGTCGGGGCATTTTCGGTGGTCGCCCGGTCGAGCGCGAATCGCAAAATCTCCTCGCCGAAGCCCCGCCCGCGTGCCTCCGGTACGAGGCCGAGATACGTCAGTTCGATCGTGCGATCCGGTTGCAGCGAGAGGCAAAGTACGCCGACCGCGACCCCGGCTTGCATGGCGAGGAACCACAACGGCGTTTCGTCGTTCCAGAAGGTTTCGTAGGCGGAAATGATGTCTGCCGCCGTTCGCGTGCCGTTGAGTTCGGGCAAATCGACCGTGCCCTCATAGGTCCGCAGTAACAGCGTGGCGAGTTCCGGGTGCGACGATGGCACCGCTTGGATAACGAGTTGCGATTCTCCGCGTGGCAGCGATGGTTGCATGGTGCGTGTGGCAAAAACGATCTCGGTCACGTACCGCATCCCCGCTCGTTCGAGCGCCGTCGCGTGCGGACAATCGTCGTCGTCGAGTACCGCCTGAACGACGCGGACGTAATTCTCCCGGAACCAAGCGAACGTGGCACCCACGAGCGCATCTTCGATGTCGGCACGATCCGCACGCGGCACCCAGACGGCAGACTGCCTGCCACCGATGAGGTACGCGAACATCGCACCGACAATCGCACCGCCTTCGCGAGCCACCCAGAACGCGTTCGGTTCGACATCGCCCCCTGCGATCATCAAACGAAAATTCTCGGCAACTTGCACGGGATCCGAGACGTTCGGAAACAACCGCAGCGAAGCGGCAACGAGTTCATCGGGAGCAGCCGGGGAGACGTGGAGGGACATTAGCGGCTCAAGTCCGATCCTTCACGATCCATCGTTTTCCGTTGGATTTGATTTTAATTTTGAACCCGTGGAGGTTCACGGGAGGTAGGCCAACAACTTTGCAGACCATAGCCGGTTGTTCGGTGAAAATGTGAATCAAACGTCGGGCTGCCATCGAAGGCACACGTATGCCCTGCTCCCAACTCTGCACGGTTTTCGATGAAACGTACAAGACTCCGGCGAACACTGCCTGAGACATCTCTGCCGCTCTACGCAAAGCAGACAGCGTCTCAGCGTCAATCTCCGGCGGGGCCGCTGGCATTTCAACGGTTTTAAGCGTGAGTTCCCCTCGGGCGTGGGCAATCCCTTCTTCTAAGCCCACTTTGAGTCGTTCAAAAAGTGGTTTGCGAACTTTGGTCTTCATCTTTCGTTCTCCTGGAGCCAACGTTCGTAAGCCGCAATCGCTTCCAGTTTCAAATTAACGGCCAGTTGCCGCAAATACTTCTTTTCTTTCGGCGAGAGATCATCCTTCTCGTCCTTGCCATACACGTCGAGTAAGTAAAATCGGCTGGCTTCGGGAACATGAAGGTAAATTATCCGTGCGCCGCCTCGCTTCCCTTTATTCCGTTTTGGGTCGGCGGTACGAACCTTACGCAAACCGCCGCACCCCGGCATCACGTCCCCGGCATCTGGGGCGATCATCAATTGTTGTTGAAACGACGCATAATCCCGTTCTGTCAGATGCTCGTAAATCCACTCGGTAAATTGCGAGACCTCGACGAAAGTTGCTTTCATGTTATCCTACACAGTGGGACAGAGCAACTCGAACGGCACAATCGAAAACCATCGCGATCCGTTCACTTTACCAGATAGCGTCCGATGGCGAACAGGATCCCGGACAGTACGATTGTGCCTGGCAATGTGAATGCCCATGCGAGCAAGATTTTGCGGCAAGTTACGCCCTGGATGCCGGATTTGTTCGCGGCCATCGTACCGGCGACGCCACTGCTTAAAACTTGCGTTGTACTCACCGGCGCGTGGAAGAAATCGGCGAGGAGGATCGTGA
>JAYSKW010000441.1:0-4156 GCA_043726085.1 Limnoglobus sp. | reverse complement strand
CCATGCCGACGAACCGCTGTCGAACCTCAATCGCGACCGCATCGCCAAGACCGAACCGCGGAGTTTGCGGACGTATACGCCTACGCAGGCAGTGCTTTTGAAGAGTGCGGGGGTGTTCCACTGGACGGCGGACGGACGGCGGCTATACGATTTTACGTCGGGCGTGCTGGTGGCGAACCTCGGGCATAACCCGACGCGATGGACGAAACGATTCTTCGATTACATGGGTTGGCCATCGCAGTTACCGCACGAAGACGAGTATTTTCCGGCGGTGCCGATGACGGCGTACAACGCGATTACGCCGATCGAAGGCGAGGCGAGCCGTCGGCTGTTGAAGGCGTTACAGCGTTGCCCCGGTGGTGCGAAAATGGAAACCGTGATGTGGGCGGCATCGGGTTCCGAAGCGATTCAGAAAGCGCTCTGGGCATCGATGGGCCGCAACAAAACGCGGCCGATGATCCTCGCGACACGCTACGGTTTCCACGGAAAGAAAGGACTTTCGTGCGCCATCACCGGTTCGGAAAATGATGCGGAGCGCGACCCGCGCGTGCGCTTCATCAAGTTCCCGATGCACGAATGCCGCGACGTGTCGATGCGAAACGACGCCTTCAATCCCGCACCGTACCTCGAAGATCTCCACGCACAGTGGAACGAGCACGGGGCGAAAATCGGCACGCTGATTACCGAGCCGTACCTCGGTGGCGGCGGATCGTATCACCCGCCGGCGGCCTACTTGCAACTGCTCGATCGCTTCTGCAAAGAGCACGACATCGTGTTCATTCTTGATGAAGTGCAAGCGAACTTCGGACGGACGGGCAAGCTGTTCGCGTTTGAAACGTACGGCATCGAGCCGGACATCGTCGTTCTCGGCAAGGGCCTGGGGAACGGCATTCCCGTGGCCGCGGCGGTCGGTCGGTCGGACATCATCGGCGCGATGGGCTACGGCGATGCGTCCGACACATGGAGCGCCAACCCGCTGAACGCCGCCGCGGTGTTGGCGACGCTCGACGAGTTCGAGTGCCGCGATGTGATTGGCAACATGAAAGCGCAGTCGAAGATCATCGAAGCGGGCCTGGTGTCGTTGAAGTGTCACCCGTTCGTGGCGGCTGTGCGCGGCGAAAATGGCGGCATGGTCTGGGGTATCGAGTTCCAGGAATACGCAGGCAAGACCGCGAACGAGTGGGCGAATGCCTTCGTGTTGGCGAGTTACCGGGTCGATGGCGACGATGGCATTCACATGCTCGGACCGCTCGCCCAGAAGGTCATTCGTATTTCGCCGCCACTGACAATCACCGTGGAAGAAGCGACGAACGCGATGGCCATTTTGACGCGAACCGCCGCAAACATGAACGGCACATTGGCAGCCACGCCGACGCGAAACGCATCGGATGCCAGCCGCCAACCGAAACCATTGCCCGCATGAGTCACGCGAACGAACCGCTACTCGAACTCATTGCTGATTCGCTGACGCTGATGAACCGGTCGTTCACGCGGGTGGACGATTTGCGTTCGTATGCGTGCGAGTTCTACCATCAGTTTCGCAAAATGTGGGATCGCGGCATTCCCGTTGGCATGGGCCTCGGGCATATCACGATGAAGCCAATGGCAGCGAGTGACCTCCCCGCATTCCTCATCGAGCAGCTCGCCGAAAAGGGACAGCCCGCCCGAATGCTGGCAACGGTGGAGTTCCTGACCGCGAAACAAACGCGAATGTTGCCAACGATCTCGTGCGAATACGAGATCGCCATCGTCGTGGGCACGACTGACACGACACCGTCACCAACGACGATAGTTTTTGACATCGACTTGTGGACGGCAAAGATAACGATTCCGAATTAGACAGGATTTGCAGGATTGACATGATGCAAGAAAAGATGAGTTGAGACTCGTTTTTTAAATCCTGTTACATCTTGTTCATCCTGTCCAAAGACACTTGACCCTCCCGCAAAGACTGGAAACTGAACCGATGATTCCCACGCTGCTGCTTTCCGTCATGCTCACACCAACTGCGGATGTCGCGCCCGAAGATGCGAAACTCGCGACGATGTTTCGCGCGTATCTCGACGATGAATTTCGCCGGCACCCGATGTTCGCTACGCAACAGGGGTTGCACGATTACGACGACCGCCTCGACGATCTCTCGCCAGAAGCCCGCAAGGCCGACGATGCGAAAGCGACGCAAACACTCGCCGATCTCGGCGCGAAAATCGACTCGAACAAACTGTCGCGACCGGCGCAGATCGACCTCGAAATCTGGCTGCATTCGCTGAAGTATCAACTCTGGCAGTCGGAGCACGAACCGCGATTCGAGACCGATCCGCGTATCTACGGCGAGTATATTTCCGACAGCGTGTTCATGCTGTTCTCGCAATCGACGCTGCCGAAAGCGCGGAACGTCGCCAACGCGGCGAAGCGGATTACGTACGTGCCGAAGATCGTCGCGGCGGCGAAAGCTTCGCTGAAGAACCCGCCGCGAATCCTCACCGAAATCGCGATCAAACGCACGGCAGGGGCGATTGCCTTTTACGAGAAAGAGATCTTCGCACAAAGCGGGGAAACGCCCGCAACGAGTGAACTGACAACCCCCTGTCGCGAAGCAGTGCGGTCGCTGATCGAGTATAAGAAGTTCCTCGAAACCGAACTGCTGCCGCGGTCGAACGGCGAGTGGCGATTGGGCAAAACGCTGTTCGCGAAGAAGCTCGAACTCGAACTCAACGCGGGGCAGACGGCGGACGATGTGATCCGCGAAGCCGAGACGGAGGCCGATCGCGTCGAACGGGAAATGTATGCCGTGGCGAAGCAGCTTTGGCACAAGACGCACCCGGCACTGCCGGTGCCAGCGGACGATGTGGCCGGGCGTCGGCAGACGATCCGCATGGTGCTAGAAGAACTCAGCGCGAACCGCAGCACGCCGGAGACATTCGTCGGCGATGCGCGCAAGTCGGTGGAGTCGATTCGCACGTTCATCCGCAAGAAGCAGATCCTGACGCTGCCCGATCCGGATCGTTGCGAGATCATCGAGATGCCGGAGTTTCAGCGTGGCTTCTCGGCGGCGTATCTGAACCCCGCGCCGACGTTCGACCCGAAGGCCAACAGCCTGTACGCGGTGGCCCCGCCGCCCGCCGATTGGTCTGCCGCACGGCAAACGACGTTCTTCAAGGAATACAACCGCTCGATGCTGCAAATCCTGACGATCCACGAAGCCTACCCAGGGCACTACGTGCAACTGGAGTACGGCAACCGCCACCCGTCGCTCATTCGCAAAGTGCTGTATTCCGGCGTGTTTGCTGAGGGTTGGGCCGTCTACACCGAGCAGATGATGCTCGACGAAGGCTACGGTGACGGCGACCTGTCACTGCGGTTACACCAACTGAAATTTTACATTCGCGCCGTGCTCAATGCGATTCTCGATAACAAGATGCACGGTACGAACATGACCGACGATGAGGCGTTGCGGTTGCTCGTCGATCGCGGTTTTCAGACCGAAGCGGAGGCAGTCGGCAAGATCCAACGTGCGAAGCAAAGCTCCTGCCAGCTCTCGACGTACTTCGTCGGTCGCACCGCGTTCTACCGGCTACGGCAGAGCGTACAACGAAACCGTGGCGACGCATTCAACCTTGGGAAATATCACGAAGACACGCTCAGCCACGGCACACTACCCGTGAAGTACCTCGCCGAGTTGGTGAAGTGATTGCGGTATTTACCCAGGGTACGACGGGGACGTCGAACCCTGGGCTTTGGTTGGCAAATAATCACAATCCGCTCAGCGAGGGAAACAATGATCACTGAAGAGGAGTTGGCCCGTTCGGGTAGCCCTTTGATGTACGGTGCCTATGTTGCGTTGCGCCGTGCGGCGTTGATGGCGCGCGAGAGACGGCTCGGCAAACGGGGACTGCGATCGTCATCGAGCAAGATGGCAAACTTCGATGGTTATCTGGTGAGGAATTGAACGCCGTCGAGCCGTTGGCAATCGAGACGAACGATGCCCGTCCGAATGGTCCGCCCCGCTAAAATTCAGCATAATCGGCAGAACCGTCAAATCCGCTAAGGTTTTCCCCGTCCGATGCCGATGAAGAGGGTGGTCCGCTATCCGCACCGGCTGAGCCGAGGCAGGGGTCGAATGACAATCGCACGCTTATTACTCGGTGCCATCGCT
>JAYSKW010000440.1:0-2211 GCA_043726085.1 Limnoglobus sp. | reverse complement strand
TAATCATGCGTCGCAAACGGTCTGCGTTTACCCTGATCGAACTGCTGGTGGTGATTGCCATCATCGCGATTCTGATCGGGTTGCTGTTACCCGCCGTGCAAAAAGTCCGCGAAGCGGCAGCCCGGATGAAGTGTATCAACAACCTGAAACAGATCGGGTTGGCGGTACATAATTTTCACGATTCCCGGAATGCGTTCCCGTCTGGCGGGCTGGCCCCCACGGTAACGGCCGGCTCGCAGTTCTCGGCACTCGCGCAGATTCTGCCGCACATGGAACAAGACAACGTCTACCGCCTCATCGACCTGACGGTGCCGCCGCAAAACGCGAACAACGACGCCGCGCGGAACACGATTCTGACGGGCTTCCGTTGCCCTTCGGACAAAGAGAACCCGACGCCGGCTACCGGTGCGGCCACGAATTATCTCGCGAACACGGGGACGAACCCGTTCTTCGTGATACCCGGCCCGTC
This sequence comes from Limnoglobus sp., assembly GCA_043726085.1. GTDB lineage: Bacteria > Planctomycetota > Planctomycetia > Gemmatales > Gemmataceae > Limnoglobus. The sequence goes on along the minus strand of JAYSKW010000440.1, from coordinate 1,742 downwards.
GAACTTCAACGGCGTGTTTTACGTGAACGCCACGACGCGCATGGCCGACATCACCGATGGCCTCAGCAACACCGCGATCTTCAGCGAACGCATGTTGGCCGACGGCAGTAATGCAGTCGTGAGCAAGGTCGAAGATGTCTTCTTCAGCCCGGCGAACCCTGCGACGGCCGACGATGCCGTGACGTTGTGTGCGGCCGTGGATATTACCGATCTCGCGAATCAGTTCCCGCTGTTCATGGGTTCCCCGTGGATGCACCATCAGCACCGCTATCAGCACATCGGCCCGCCGAACAGCCGGTCGTGTGGCTTCTTCCTCGTCGGCAAATCGACCATGCCCGCAAGCAGTCGCCACACCGGCGGCGTGAACACCGGCCTCGGTGATGGCAGCGTGCGGTTCGTCCGCGACACGATCGATGCACTGACATGGCGCGCGATTGGTACGCGCAGCGGCGGGGAGGTGGTCGGTGACTATTAGACACGCGATTATGGTCGTTGGCCTCGGGTGCCTGATCGCGTCTGCGGGTTGCGGTGGCGGCCCCATTGCTGGCCCCGTGAATGCCGATTTGGCCCGCGAAACCTTGCGGACGACGCTCGATGCGTGGAAGGAAGGCCGCGCGATTGGCACCCTGGTTAGCCAATCGCCATCGATCGTCGCGCAAGACTTCGACTGGATGGCCGGTGCCAAACTCGAGAGCTACGAATTCGTGAACGATGGCACCCCGCAAGATGCCAACCTCCGCGTACCCGTGCGTTTGAAGTTGAAAGATAAAGGCCTCAAAAGCGTGAGTTACCTCGTCGGCACGGACATCAAGCTAACGGTGTTCCGCGCGATGGAGTGATACAGGCCATAACGATCTCAGGAGATTCCCCGGTGAAGCGATACGTTGCGGTTGTGCTCGGTGCGTTGGTGGCCGAGCGTGGGTTTGCGCAGTTGCCAGTGCCGCTGACGCGACCCGAAATGAAACAGGCGCTCGAAGATCTGAAAGCGCGCAAGCCGCGGTTCGATCTGCCCGCGCCGACGGAGGAAGAAATTGCGAGTGCGGGCGAGCGCGGCCTTAGCTACGAAGGCCGTTTGCGTTCGCTGTATATCAACACCGGCGAAGGGTTCAGTCGCGATAACGAGCCGAACATGACGTTGACGTATGCATTCAAAACGCAACTCTTCTGGGTCGTCAGCCGTACGAATAACTGCCTGTACTGACTCGGTCACCAGGAAACGAAGCTCGCGGTCGCGGGCATGACGGAAGACGAAGTCGCAGCACTCGATGGCGATTGGTCCAAATCGACACCAAAAGAACGAGCCGCCTACGCCTTCGCACGGAAGATCAGCTATGAGCCACACCGGTTCGACGATGCCGACATTGCGGAACTCAAAACGCACTTCACCGAACTGCAAATTTTAGAGATGCTGCTGTCGGTGGCGCAGAACAACGCGACGAACCGCTGGAAGGAAGGCGCGGGAATTCCGCAATCGAAAGAGAGCAGCAATTTCGCGAAGTCCGCCGACAAGCCACTGCCGACGGACCGGATTCTGCCGATCAAAACCTACCTGACGCCGACATCGGAAAAGAACCGCAAGACCGTCACGAAGGTGACGCCGTTGCAGAACGACGCGGTACGACCCGCGCTCGAATCGCGCGCGCTCGTCGAGAAGGCGTTGCTAGCAGCTCGAACGCGAACCGCACGTTTGCCTCTTGTAAGCAAGGCGAAAGCACAAGAAATTCTCGGCGAGGAGCCGATCA
>JAYSKW010000439.1:0-1278 GCA_043726085.1 Limnoglobus sp. | reverse complement strand
CGTGGTCTGCATTGCAGCCATCACGGCACTCGGTTCGTCCGCAAGCTCGACGTTCAGCTACGTCAACAGCAACATCAAGGCTCCAGCCGCAAGCTGAGCACGATCGACGAAAACGAGGAAGCCCCCTGCATTCGCGGGGGGTTTCTTCGTTTGTCGGCGACGTTGCGAATTCCGAACGCACGAAATTTATTTTTGTTCTAGGCTCAATCATCGTCTGCGTTTTTTGACCGTCCAACATGAGGAAGGACCACCCATGGCCACCGATTTGCAAACGGCCCCTGCCGTTTCGACTTTACCAACACCTGCGACTCCGGCGACCGACGACATTGGCTTCGACCGCGAACTTCTGATGATGCTCGCCAAGGTGCCGCTGACGGCGATCCTCTGGACGGTGGCGGCGTACATCGGCCACCTCGTCTGGGGCGCATGTACCACTGTTACGGCGGAATCGGCGAATTACGGTTCGATCGTCGTCATCTGTGTCGGTATGGTTCTGGCGGCGGTCATCGACGGTTACGCCTTCAAAGTGCCGAACTGGCTGACTCTGTCGCTGGTCGTGGCGGGTTGGTACCTCGGCTTGCTTCACACGTTCGGCGTGCCGGTCGATGCGGGCCAAGGCGGCATCGGGCAGGCACTCCTCGGCACGCTCATCGGGTTCGTCGTGCTGTTCCCCGCGCTGGCTATCGGCGGCATGGGCGAAGGCGACGTAAAAATGACGATGGGCTTCGGCGCGTGGATGGGCGCGTTCTTCGGCGATGGCAGCGCGTTCGGGATGAGCGGCGCGGCGATGATCTGGTGGTCGTTCGCGCTGGGCGTGATGATCGGCGGCGCGTTCGGGTTGGTTATCATGGTCTGCCGTCGTCAGTTCCAAAATAACGGGCGAAATTTCCGTGAAATTTTGACCGACCTTCAAACACTGGTAACGCACGGCCCGGAGAAGGCCGCCGCCCGCGCGAACTCGCGCCGCAAGGAATGGGTACGCCTGCCGTACGGCGTGCCACTGTGTGCGGGGTTCCTCGGCTACTTGTGGTTCCGGCTCATCTATGCGGTCTAATCAGGGATTCGAGCGAAAATTCTTGAAAACATCCGGGGCGGCCAGTCGATATTGCTTCGACCGGCCGCCCCGGTGCGTTTGGTGGATCGCACAAGTCTGGCAAAGTCGGCATTATCCGCAATTGTGGAAATACTGAAGGAAGCTACCCAGACTGGTCGAATGAAGGGGTGTGGGAAACAAAACGCTACGAGAAAGTAACCGGATCAGCCGGGAAATGACGATTC